>CAZVUE010000001.1:0-18500 GCA_964630335.1 uncultured bacterium
CATTTGTGCCTTTTACCACCGGTGCCCGGAAAGAGATATCCGCTGTCAGCAGGGAACCCCCGCTCTGGCTGAATTGACCCCCTGCCACTGGGCCGCCTGTTTCAGAGCAGAAGGGTAGGGGTTTGATTTATCAAACCCGACAATTGTATCAGCGATGAAGATTAGAATAGAAGATGTCATAACCGCCGTTTTGTTTTTCCTGGTGAGTTTATGCACTTTCCGGAGTGCCTACGACTATACGCTTGTCAGACTTTTGGCGGTGGATTTTCTTGTCTGTATTTTAGCGCTCTCTTTTCTTATCCGGCGTCAGTCTTTTAGATTGCCTCTTCCGGTTCTCCTTTCTTTTACTGCGTTCGCTTTTTTAATTACTGTTGCTATTGCTTTTTCTACTTTTCCGGCTGCCACCCAACGGGAATTGCCCCATGTCCTGATCTATTTTTTCCTATTCTTGCTTGGCAGCCAGATGTCTCTTTCTTATCTTTCTTTGACCGCCTGGTTTCTTGGTGTGCTCACTCTCTGTGGTTTTGTTTTAAGGGATTATTTTAGCCGTGGTATGATAGTTACACCGTTGGGAAACAAAAATTTCTTTGCCGGCTATCTGATTTTGCTCATACCGCTGGCAATAGCTCTTTTCAGTGTCAGTTTACTAAACTGGAAGCCTGCAAACAAGAGATATAAGGCACAGGCAACGGGCAAAAAATCCCCTTCTGCTACTTCGCAACAACAGATTATTATCTCCAGAGTACTTACAATTCTTTTATTTTGTATCAGTATTCTTTTTGTTATTTTGCTCTTTTTGGCTGATTCCCAGGCATCTCAAGTCGGTCTACTCTTTTCTCTTCTATTCCTGGCGGTTGTCTGGTTTATAGATTTTTTCTTACCCCGCTTTAGTCTAAAAATACGCCGGGTTTTTTTGGGAATTGCTATTCTGGTTTTGCTTACCGCGGGGTTGCTGGGAGTTAAGAAGGGAGTTCCCTATTTCCGCCAGAATGTTCGTTTTCCACTTTGGCAGGGAAGCATAGCGATGATTAAAGAGAAGCCCTGGTCCGGATTTGGACCGGGTACTTTTTTAGCCGGTTTTCAACGGTTCAGACCAAATAATTACTATAAATTAGAGGTTGCCGCACCCCTTTCGGACCACGGTCATAATGAATACTTGGAGTTAGGTTCGGAATGTGGCATTCCGACTTTGATAATTTTTTTAATCTTTTTAGGGGTTATCTTCTGGATGTCATTCAAACGGAGGAGAGTGGATTCTAACCGCTGGCCCTTCATAATGGGAGTACTTGGTGGCGTCGCAGCCATTTTGTTTGATGGATTTTTTTCCACAAACTTGCGCACTTTTTCGGTGGCACTCCTTTTCTGGTTCCTCCTGGGGATTTGTGTGTCCGGTGATGAAGAAAAGAAGATAAACGCAAAGGTGAAGAAGCCCCGGGTGAGTGATGCTGTCTGGATAACCATAATTTTAGGCAGTATATTTTCGGGCGTCCTTCTCCTTCAGGAAATAAGGGGACAGGTATATTATAAAAGAGGCATTACCTCACGGGAAGCACAGGACTGGTCTGAGGCCATCTCAAATTACCAGAAAGCGGTGCAGATGGACCCGGCTAACCTGCAGGCTTTCTATAAAATGGCTTTCGCCTATGCAAATGTCGGTGATGCTGCAAACGCAATCAACGTTTACAACGAGATTTTACGCGTCAGTCCCAACTTTGCCAAAACATATTACAACTTAGCCCTTCTTTCTATTCGGTCAGGTAATAAGAAAGATGCCATTACCTACCTGAATTTGAGCCTCAAATATAACTCTTACGATACAGACAGTCAGAATTTACTCAAGTTTATTGTCTCGGGTGTGAAGAAAGGAGAGTAAATATGGGAAAAAAGTGTACCGTTTGCGGGAAGAGCAGAAAACCGGGAATGCTGCTGAGCCATTCTCACCACCGGACCAAAAAATTTTTTGGAGCCAATCTTCAGAAGGTCCGGACAAAAGATGGTTCTATGCTGGTTTGCTCCCGGTGTCTGAAGAGCGGGAAAGTAATAAAGGGATTGCTAAATAATAAGATTAATCGCTCTCCCGTAAACTCTTGATTGCTAATTCAATCTGGGGTATGCCTTCATTGACGGCGAGTTTTGAGGTATAGGCAACGTCAACCCGCAAGCCGGCCGGTAGCGCAATCTGAAGGTCACCTAACCCGAACCCGATCGCCTGCCGGAAAACATTTCCCTGACGCAGCCATAATTTCAGATGCCTGTTGCCCACTACCCGGCTATATTTTTGAACCTCTAAGTTTAAACTGGCTAAAATCGGTGCCGGGTTGTCCTGACCGTATGGTACCAGCATCTCCATTTCCCGGACCAGTTCCGGGGTAACTTCCGCCAAGGGCAATAAAGCCTCAATTCTAACTTTTTCCTTCAGGGTCTCCGGCATTATCCTATCTTTAGCAAATCCTAAAAGCGATTTCCTGAAGGCTTCCATATTTTGGAGACTGAGAGTAACTCCAACCGCCTTATGATGACCACCGTAGTTGATTAAAAGAGAACGGGATGCCTGGACCGCTTCAAAGAGGTTAAATCCCGGTATGGAACGACCGCTTCCTTTTGCGGTATGCTGGGTAAGGGTAAAGACAATAGTGGGGCGGTTATAGCGTTCGGCGATCTTTCCGGCTACAATGCCTAATATTCCCTGGTGCCAGTTCTCTTTTCCCAGGATGATTAGTGGACAATCGGTCAGATTACCTTCTTCAATTTCCCGGCAGGCTTCGGTAAGGACTTTCTTTTCCAGGCGCTGGCGTTCGCGGTTGTTTTGTTCTAATTTTTCCGCAAGGGACATTCTTTCTCCGTCGTCTTCGGTAAGGAAAAGTTGGAGAGCCAGATCAGCGTCTGAGATTCGTCCGGCGGCGTTGATACGGGGACCAAAGATGTAACTTATCGCGTAGGTATCAATACTTTCCGGTCGGAGACCCGCCTGGGCAGACAATTGGCGAAAGGCGGGTCGTCTAAGGCTCTGTAACGTTTTTAAACCTAAAAAAGAAAGGGTCCGGCTTTCGCCCAAAAGCGGTGTCCGGTCGGCAATGGTACCGGTCGCCACCAGGTCCAGGTATTCCTGTATTGACCCATCGTCGGAAGCAGACGCCCGGACCAGTTCAAATGCTACACCTACTCCGGAAAGAGACTTCATCTCTTCTTTCCATCCTAAATGAGGATTTACCAAGGGGATTTCTTCCGGCAGGTCGTCACTGGGCAGATGGTGGTCGGTTATGACCAAATCGAGTCCGATTCCCTTTGCTTTTTTTGCGACACTTCCCGCGCTGATTCCGCAGTCAACCGTAACTACAAGTTTTATTCCCTGTCTTTTTGCCTCAAGCAGCGGATTAAGATGGAGACCGTATCCTTCTTCAATCCGATGGGGCAGGTAGGTAAAGACCGGAACCCCTTTTTTACGTAAAAAGAGGGCAAGAAGTGCGGTTGCAGTCACGCCGTCTGCATCGTAGTCACCGTAGATTAAAACAGGTTCTTTTTCTTTTTGGGCTTTTTTGATTCTGATTACCGCTTCTTCCATCCCCGGCAGATCAAAGGGGTCGCTCAAGGTTTTCCAGTCCGGCTGGAGGAAAGAACGTCCATTCCGGATGTCGCTAATGCCCCGATTGATTAATAGTGCGGCTAAAAAGGGGGAGACCGATAATCTTTTTGCCAGTTCTAATTTAAGGTTTTCATCTTGAGCGATAAATTCCCATACCTTATTGTCCATCGAAAACCTTCTTTAATTCCTCCGAGGTGATTTCAGAAGGGTTGACCTCTTCCCAGCGGTTCTCTCCGATTACCAGGGCAGGAATACGTCCGACGTTGTGATAAGCCATTTCCATCAAGCCTTCGGTGGTTTCAATATCATAATAGGCGAAAGGAATGGAAAGAGCGTTCAGTTTTTTTTGCCACCCTTCACAAAGGGAGCACCCCTTTTTCCCAAATAAACATATCTTTTTCTCCATCTTTTATTTTTTATCGTATCTAATACCGGATTCGGCTAACATCTTCCGGGCAAATTCGTCCGGATATTCATTGCGTGTTACGATGCGGGTAACTTTACAGTTGATGAGCATCTTAACGCAGGTAATGCAAGGCTGACAGGTAATGTAAATGGTACTTCCCGCAACGGGGACACCGTAAAGTGCAGCCTGGATGATGGCATTCTGTTCCGCGTGTAGACCCCGGCACAACTCCTGACGTTCCCCGGAGGGAATTTTCATTTTTTCCCGAAGGCAGCCTAAGTCTAAACAATGCTTTAAATTGCAGGGAGCGCCGTTGTATCCGGTGGTTAAGATTCGTTTGTCGCCGACCAGGACCGCTCCGACCCGGCGCCGGCGGCAGGTGGACCGGGTAGCCACCAGAGAGGCGATTTTCAGAAAATAGATGTCCCAATCCGGCCGTTTCTTTTTTTCCATCATCTTTATCTTAACCCAATTCTCGTTTTTCCGTCAAACCATTGACAAAAATATTGTTTACAGGGCATAATATAACCAGAAGAACCTAATGTGGAAAAAGAGGGCCCTTTCCTGGGAGGAGGTTCTGGGTGCGCAGGTTGTGGTGAACGAAGCCGCCCGCACCGAAGAACGGAAAAATGAGTTGCTCATTGTTATCCCGAGAAGGAAAACTTTCTGGATAAATGTGCTCTCTTTTTTTCTGGTGGTTCCCCGGGAAAAGAAAATGGTCCTTGATGAATTGGGTGCCGAGGTTTACCATTCCTGTCAGAAGGGTCTTGCTGTTTCTGAAATCATTCAGGGTTTTGAAAAACAGCATAACCTTTCCCAGGATTACAGCCGGCAGAGTGTTTTATTGTATCTGAAAAACCTTGCCCAGCGGGGTATCATCGGTTTTGTGGTCGGAGGAAGAAAAGATGGCTAATCCTGTCAATAAACAGGTGGTTCTTCCCAAAAAAGAGGCGTTCAAAATGAGCGTGCGCAATATCCGGATTCGTTTTGGAAGGGCAATTATCGTTTCCTCAAGTGTTTTCCTCGGCGTGGCATTTTTGAGTTCCATCTTTACCAGCAACCTTATTAATAATGTGTTGATTAAAAATGGTCCGGAGTCGATTCGGATGAATCTGTTAGCCACCGCTTCCGATTCCCTTGCCCGCAGTATCTGGCTGGTAAGTCTTTCCCTGCTGGTCTGTGTCGTCGGTATTACCAACGCTATGTTAATGTCGGTAAACGAACGAAGCCGGGAGATTGGCACGATGAAATGTTTGGGTGCTCTCAACCGGTTCATTATGGAAATCTTTTTGATTGAATCGGCGCTCCAGGGTCTCATCGGTTCCATCGCCGGCAGTTTGATCGGTGCGTTATCCAGCATCTTTACGTATTTTTTCAAATACGGAGGTCTAATCTTTTCTTATATCCCTTATTTGTCATTGTTTAAATTCCTATTTGCCTCGGTTCTTTTAGGAACCGCTATCGCCATTATCGGTGCTATCTACCCAACCTATCTTTCCGCACGTCTGGAACCAGCGGAAGCGATCAGGCGAGAGGTTTAGGGGGAAGTATGCCAAAAGAAGTGGTGGTACGAACGATTGGCGTTGAAAAGAATTATATGCTGGGCCGTATCGAACTTAAGGTTCTCAAGGGTGTTGATCTGGAAGTGAACCGGGGTGAGTACATCTCTATTATGGGTCCTTCCGGTTCCGGCAAGACTACTTTTTTTAATATGATCGGCGGTCTTGATAAACCCAGCAGCGGCCGGGTTTACATTGACGAAGTGGATATCGCCCAGTTGGATGCCTACGAACTTGCCTGGCTGCGCTGCCGGAAGATAGGCTACATTTTCCAGACCTTTAATCTCATTCCGGTAATGACCGCTCTGGAAAACGTCACCCTTCCGATGGTATTTGCCGGTACCGGACATGATGAATCGGTGGAAAAAGGGATTAAACTCCTTGAGATGGTGGGCTTAGGTGACCGTATTCAGCATAAACCGTTTGAACTTTCCGGCGGTCAGCAACAGCGGGTGGCGATTGCCCGGGCCTTTGCCAATGCCCCGGCCATCATTCTGGCTGATGAACCTACCGGAAACCTTGACCTGAAAACCGGCAAGGAGATTATCCGGTTGCTGAAAGAAATGAATTCCGATCAGGGTGTTTCGGTGGTTACCGCAACCCACGACTTGAAGATGCTGGATGTTTCCGACCGGGTGGTCTGGATTCGTGATGGTCAGATTGAGCGTATCGAGGAGCGTGCCAATCTGGACATTAAGGTGGGTGCGGTAGAAGGTGAAGAATCCGGTTAGGGGTCATATGTTTCTGGGAATCATTGGTGTTGGCAGGATGGGTGCGGCCATCGTTGCCGGACTGGTAAAAAAAAAGATATTTTCACCGGAAGAAATAGTCATTTGTGACCAGGACCTTCTTCGTGCCAAATCCTTGTCCACCCGCTTTCCGGTTAAATCTGCCGGGAATTTATCAGAACTGGTTGCTCTTTCTGACGCAGTTGTTCTGGCGGTTAAACCCCAGGATAAAGAATCCGTTGTTACCCCGATAAAGAGTTCCTTGACGAACAAACTCCTTATTTCTATTCTCGCGGGAGTTCCCACCTCATATTTTGAAGATAAATTAGGAAAGGTTCCGGTAGTGCGGGTAATGCCCAATTTAGGTATTAAGGTTGGTGCGGGAATGAGTTTCTATGCACCGGGCCGTTTTGCCCGGACCACCGACCTTAAATTGGTATCACGTATCTTTGGAAGTTTAGGAGAAATAGCGGAGATACAGGAAGATAAAATGGACATAATTACCGGTCTTTCCGGAAGTGGTCCCGCCTATTTTTTCCTTCTCATGGAGATTCTGGCGGAATATGCCCAAAAAAACGGAATCTCTAAGGAGATTTCCGTAAGGTTAGCGAAACAAACCGCAAGAGCCGCGGCTTTTTTGGTGGAAGAAGAATCTCCGTCTTCTTTACGTGCTGCGGTCACTTCTAAGGGAGGAACCACCGAATCCGCTCTAAAAGTCCTGGAAGAAAAACAGGTCAGGGAAATCTTTACCCGGGCGTTTGACGCTGCCCTAAAGAGAGCCCAAGAACTCTCCGGTAAAACCTAAGTCCTAATAAATCATTTTCATTGTCATTCCCGCGTGTAGTAAGCGGGAATCCACCTCGTTCTTTCTACTCGTAACAAGATTGCAATATTCACATTCCGGCTTTGATTCTGGCATTTCGCGAGTCAATAAAACGACGGCATCATTAAAAATTCTTTTCGCTGATTCAATATTTGTTTCTATCCTTATTGGTTCCACATGGAATTTCACTATACCATCTTCTCTAACATCGAGGGGCCAGTAATAAATCAAATATGCTAATCCTTTAGTCTTATAGCCTTTTGATTCCAAAATAAGACAGTAACAGTCAAGTTGGGTTTGATAATATTTACGTGGGTCATCTTTGAGTTCAAAACCTCTGGTCTTATAATCCAGAGGGATATAAAAGCCAGCGTCGATAAGACAATCATCCAGAGCACCGGATAATACGGCATTTAAACTTTTATCTTCGTAGCGCAAATCCGTAGCACGCCAATTCCGCCATTTCGTAAGCAGATTCATATCGGCTAATAGATTGCCGGGGAGTTTACCGCTGACCTCCGGAGGCAGGTCATTACTCTGTCGGTGCTTGTCAAAATAGGCCTTGATGGCTAAATCCATCCCTCCTGGAAGCGATGGAAATATTCCCCTGGGTCTCTTTATATTCTTATTTTTCTCGAGCCAAAAACACCGTGGGCAATCAAGAAACAGATTTAACGCTGAAGGAGAAAGTTTTGTTTTACTTGCATTACGGATACTCATGACTTCTTTCCATTTGCCAATTTTCTTTAATTCTCTCGTCTATTTTCCTCTCGTTTAGATCCAAATTAACTATCGCCCTATCCCTGCGGATTAAAGTAATAGCAAAAACGGGTGATTATCGTCTTAGGGTCAGAACCACCGAGCAGACTTCTAAAATCAGCAAAATTTTCGAAATCAAGGTAACGCGACTTTATCAGTCAATTGAATTAGTCTAATGGCACTTCGCGTGACACCATAGAATTCGGTACCGTGTGACCCCACGCGAAGGGATAGAAGTCCAAGATTAACAAGTGTATTTAGATCATCATCAATAAGTCTTGCTTCAAGGATTTTAATGGGACCACCCTTCGGAAAGAGTTGTAGGCTAAATCCGTTCATAGAACCTATTTTAGCTATTTCTTTCGCCTCAGAGTTTACCAGCGCCCTAAGAAAGTAGATGGCTTGTTCGGATAGTTCTATTCCTGGCTTAAGTAGATGGACAAGACCATGAAACGAGTCAATTTTAGTCGAAATAGTAGCCAAAACCTCATCTATTCCGGCAAGCTTCACCATTACTTGCTTGTGATCCTCATGAAGAAGCTTATCGATTTCTGAGAGAAGGTCGTGGGATTGGGATATTATGTTCTTGAGTTCCTGAAGATTATGTGCTTCCAACCAAGCCATAAATTCCCGCACATTGTGGGCTTCGGTGTCCTTTTGCTCCTGCTTGAAAATCGACAGAAGGCCCACGATTGAGACGAATGCATTTGCAAAAGTTAATGTGTCCATAATTTATAAAAGGTGTATGTCGTTAGACCTTTTTGGACAAATTTGCCGATTTTAAATTTGCGATTTGATGCTGGTCCGGGCCATTGTTTTGGGTAATGTTTCTACCTTACAGATTGTACTTCTTCCTCTATCCTGGAGTCAATTTTTAAAATAGCAAAACTCGGAGGTTCCTGCTGAGTATATTGCGGATTTGGAAAGTGGAAGAATCAAAGAAAAAATATTCCCCTGGTAGCGAGGAATTTCTTGGGATGGTAAAAAATGGACATCCTATCCTTCCGCCGCAATTATTTTTTGACTTGCCCCCAGCAAGGTGGTAATATTTAAATGGTTAGAAATACGATGTTTGAAATATATCTGAAACAAATTTTTGAGGTTGCAAAACGTGGAGACGCCACAGAATCAAGTTATTATTATGCACTTGCGAATATACTCCAAACCTATGCAGAATCAATTGGTAAAAAGAAAATTCATATCACCACCCTGCCAAAACAAACTGAGGCAGGTAACCCCGATTTCAGAGTATGGGACGGCAAACAACAGATTGTCGGTTATATTGAAGCCAAAGGTCCATCCATAGAAGATTTAGACAGGATAGAAGATACGGAGCAATTAAAACGCTATCTACATACTTTTCCTAATCTGATACTTACCAACTTCTTTGAATTCCGGCTTTACCGCAACGGAGATTTAATCGACAAGGTTCAAATTGCCAGACCGTTTATTCTCCACGAATTAAAAAGACTCCCGCCGTTGGAAAAGGAATCTGATTTTAAGCAATTACTTGAAAAATTCTTTGCCTTCTCCCTGCCTGAAATCTACAGTGCCAAAGTCCTGGCAGTAGAATTGGCGAAACGTACCCGATTTTTGAGAGACGAGATTCTTGCCTTGGAACTAAAAGTAAAGTCCCCTGCCGATTCAGAAATTATCAAGGAAGATTCACCTTCTTATACCTATACCTTAAACCTGGAAGGGTTTTACGAGGCCTTCCAGGAACACCTTATTAACGGATTAAAGAGGGAAGAATTTATTGACCTCTATGCCCAAACAATTACCTACGGCCTTTTTGCTGCCCGAACCCGCTCAACAGGAGAATTTAACCGGGAAAAAGCTTATGATAACATACCCCACACTATTGGAATTTTAAGAGAAGTATTCCGATTTATTTCCCAGGCAGACCTCCCCGAGCAAATGAAGTGGATTATTGACGATATTTCTGAAGTATTGGCGGTGACCGATGTCAATAAAATTCTGCGCCAGTTTTTCCACGAGGGCAAAGGAAAAGACCCGGTTGTCCACTTTTATGAGACATTTTTGGCAGCGTACGACCCGAAAACCAGAGAAAAAAGAGGAGTTTACTATACACCGGAACCGGTTGTTTCCTATATTGTCCGTTCTTTACACCACATCTTAAAAGAGCAGTTTGACCGGCAGGACGGATTCGCCGATGCTAATGTGACTGTTTTAGACCCGGCTGCCGGAACGCTTACCTTTTTAGTCGAAACAGCCAAGTTGGCCACCGAAGAATATATTGCTAAATACGGGAAGGGGAGTAAAGAAAAATTTATCAAGGACCATATCCTGAAAAATTACTATGCCTTTGAACTGATGATGGCGCCCTATGCTATAGGCCATTTGAAGATGTCTTTCCTTCTGGAAGAACTGGGATATACATTAAAAGGAGACGACCGGTTCAAGCTCTACCTGACCAACACTTTAGAAATGGAAGAACTTAGTGGGTCTAATTTACCGGGTATGGCTTCGCTTTCCGAGGAATCCCGTCTGGCTGGAAAGGTTAAGAAGCAAACTCCGATTTTAGTCATTATGGGTAATCCGCCGTATTCGGTCAGTTCTGCCAACAAATCTGATTTCATCGAAAAAGAGATGGAGGTTTATAAAAAAGATGTTAAAAGTGAGCGGAACTTGCAACCTCTTTCCGATGACTACATTAAGTTTGTCCGTTTTGCCCACTGGAAAATTGACGGAGAGGGAAAAGGACTTATCGGAATGATTACCAATAACTCTTATCTTTCCGGCTTAATCCATCGGGGTATGCGCAAGAAACTGATGGAAAGCTTCAACCAAATTTACATCTTGAACCTGCACGGAAACAGCCGAATCGGCGAAAAATGCCCTGACGGAAGCAAGGATGAAAATGTCTTTGATATTATGCAGGGAGTTTCCATTGCGCTCTTTGTAAAGAATAATGTCATTGCACGGGTTCCCTATCGTCAGGATAGGGGGCCGAAGGCCCCGGCAATCTCAACCCCCAAAGTTTTCTACCAAGATGTTTATGGCTTGCGGGAAGAAAAATACGACTACCTAAATACAAACCAGATTCAGACAACAAAATGGGTACAACTTAAGCCAACAGAACCGTATTATTTCTTTGTGGAAAAGGATTTCTCCGGGCAGGCGAATTACGATAAATTCATTGCCATTCCCGAAATATTTAAACAATATTCTTTTGGTATTACAACTGCTCGTGACCATTTTGTGGTCGGATTTACGGAAGAAGAAATAAAACAGAAGATGAGAACTTTTGTAAGTAATCTGCCTGATGATTTAGCTGCCCAGTCATTAGACCTTAAAGATACAAATGACTGGGAGATAAAACAAGCAAGGGAGCACGTTAGAAAAAAAGAGTGGGGAAATTATATAAAACCATATTCTTATCGCCCTTTCGATGATCGGTGTATTTGTTATTTATCGGATTTAATTGATAGAGACAGATTAGAAATAATGCAAAATATTATCGATAAAGATAATCTTGCGCTATCCTTGACAAGAAGATTAAGAGACCCAATCTGGCAGCATATTTATACTACCCAATATATAACTGATAAAACCCTGTTATCATCAAGGGATAACTGTTACTCTTTCCCTCTCTACCTCTACCTTGACATTTCTGACAAGCACTTACTAAGTTCCCAAGAACCAAGCGAAAGAAAGGCAAACTTGACCCCGGAATTTGTGAAAACTTTGTCTGATAAATATGGAAATGTTCCAACCCCAGAAGAAATTTTTTATTATATCTATGCCGTCCTTTACTCCAACATCTACCGCATCCGGTATGCTGAATTTTTAAAGATTGATTTCCCCAGAGTTCCTTTCACCCGTGATGTCGGATTATTTGAAAAGATGGGGCAGTTTGGCAAACGGGTAGTCGATTTGCACCTGCTTAATTCTCCAGAACTTGACCCGCCGATTGCAAAGTTTCAAGGAGACGGAGACTACCGTGTTGAAAAGTTAAAATATGAAAAGACTTGGGTTTATATTAACAAAAACCAATATTTTGAAGGTATAGAAAAAGGAGTCTGGGAATATCAAATTGGCGGTTACCAGGTCTGCGACAAATGGCTCAAGGATAGAAAAGGTAGAGTTTTATCCCTTGACGACATCCAACATTATTGCCGGGTAGTTACCGCGCTGCAAAGAACAATTGAAGTTCAGAAAGAAATAGATGAAATATATCACGAAGTAGAAAAAAGATGAAATGCCACGCTTTAGCTTAACTGAAGTGAACCGTTGGGCTTTAGCCGGATAAGACGGTGGTTAGGTTTTTCGTGCAGTATTGACTTTATTTTTTAAGAATGATAAATTATTAGGTATGGCGAAAAAAACATTAAAGAAAACAATTCATCAATACACTGCGGTCTTTGAACCCGATGAAGAAAGAGGTGGTTATACAGTCACTATTCCTTCTTTACCTGGTTGTATCTCTGAAGGGGATACCTTCGAAGAATCTTTATGCAATATTCAAGAGGCAGCCAGTCTGTACTTGGAAGTAATGGGGAAACATAAAGAAGAAATTCCCGCAGAAGACAGAGGCGTGATTGTTTCGCCGGTTCAGATTTATGCGAGCGTTTAATCCAACCAGCCCCTTATGCCGAAATTACCCGCTTTAAAGCCTGAAGGAGTAATAAAGGCTTTGGAAAAAGCGGGTTTTTCTTTTGTTCGTCAAAAGGGAAGCCATCGCTTTTATGGAAAAGGCCATTTCGGTATTACCGTTCCCTGTCACAGTAAGGATTTAAGAAAAGGGACCCTAAGACATATCATCAAACAATCGGGCCTAACCGTAAAAGAGTTTTTAGATCTGCTTTAACCTGGGGAAAAGTTGCGCTAATTCGCAATTTTTGACAACCTTATTTTTCTTGCGGGATATTAATATGAGTATACTGGTGGTGGGTTCGGTTGCCTTAGATTCGGTGAAGACCCCTTTCGGTGAATCAAAAGAGGTGTTAGGTGGGTCTGCCGTCTATTTTTCCTGCGCCGCCAGTATTTTTGCACCGGTCCGTATTTTAGGTGTCGTCGGGACCGATTTCCCCCGAAGGTACGTTGACTTACTGAAGAGAAGGGGGATAGATACCGCGGGACTTCAGGTGCGTGATGGAAAGACGTTTCGCTGGTGCGGCCATTACGGTGCAGACCTTAAGGAAGCCAGGACCGTATCTGTTTCGCTCAATGTGATGGAAGGATTTTCGCCCCGGGTTCCCTTCCGTTATCGTGACTCTAAGTATATCTTTCTGGCAAACATAGACCCGGCTACGCAGATGAAAACCCTGGAACAGGTGAAAGCGCCGGTTCTGGTCGTATGTGATACGATGAACCTGTGGATAGAGACCAAACGTGCCGATTTGCTGAATCTGCTGAAAAGGGTGGATATCCTTTTGCTTAACGACGAAGAGGCGAGGATGCTTACCGGAGCGAAGAATTTAGTCAACGCTTGTAACAAGATTCTTCGTCTGGGTCCAAAAGCGGTGGTGGTCAAAAAGGGGGAGCACGGAGCGATTCTGGCAACGAAGAACCGGGGGTTCTTTCTTACTCCTGCCTATCCGACAAGTAAAGTGGTAGACCCTACCGGCGCCGGAGATAGTTTTGGCGGAGGATTTTTGGGTTATCTTGCTTCTACCGGAAACATTTCTGAGTCCAACATACGCCGGGCAGTGGTCTACGGTGTGGTGGTAGCATCCTTTACCGTAGAGGATTTTAGCCTGAGAAGGTTAATGAAGATTGGTGGTCCTGCCGTTAGAGACAGATTTGCCAGGGTCAGACAGATGGTGCGATTTTAAGCGGGTCGGATAAATCCGACCCCTACTAACCTATTTTGGGAATTACTTTGAGCAGTAATTTTTTGACATTTTCAATATTCTGGGCAAAAACCCGTACGATTTCTGCCCAATTCACCGGCGGTTCGTCCGTCTTCCAACAGTCGTAATCGGTAGTGAGGGCCACTGCCGCATAGGGAATTTGAGCCTCATTTGCCAGAATCACTTCCGGTGCGATGGACATATTGATTACGTCCGCTCCCCAGAGCCGGAACATCCTGGACTCTGCCCGGGTAGAAAACCTCGGTCCCTCAATAGTGACAACAGTCCCTCTTTCATGTATTCTTAAACCTAATTCTTTTCCGCTGGAGATAAGTTTGTTCCGCAGTTCTTCCGAAAATGGCTCTGCCATAGGAGTGTGTTTCAAATTTTCCATACCCGGTTCAAAGTGTTCGAAGAAGGTTATCTTCCGGTGTCGGGTAAAGTCAATAAACTGGTCCAGAATTACGAAATCCCCTTGTTGAATCTCTTTCCTTAAAGAACCGCAGGCGGTTGTGGCTAATATGTGCGTGCAACCCTGTTCTTTCAAAGCATGGATATTGGCCCGGTAATTGACCTGGCTGGGTGGAATGGTATGTTGTTTGCCGTGCCGGGAAAGGATGACGACATCAACTCCCTGGATAATTCCGCACGAAAGGAAAGAAGAGGATTCGCCGTAGGGCGTTTGTATGGCGATTTCCCTGGCATCTTTCAATATTTGGGGGTCTTCCAGACCGGAGCCTCCGATAATTCCGATTTTGACCATTTAGATACTCTCCTTTCCCCTCACCTTTATCCTCTCCCTCAAGGGGAGAGGGTGGGGTGAGGGTTCATTATTTACTGAGAAAGATTCCTTTCAGGGACAGGTGAGGGTCAAAGATGACCTCAGGGGAAAGATGGGGCAACAGTAAAGGAAGACCGCCGCCAGTACCCACCACCGTAAATTTTGGTTCCCATTCTTTTTCCAGCCGGCGAAGAAGTCCGGTGATTAAATCGGCAAAGCCCAGGACCAGTCCGGCCCGCAGACATTCCACGGTATTTTTGCCCACGACAGACTTTGGTTTTTTTAATTCAATTCTGGGTAGTAGTGCGGTTCTATCGGCCAGGGAATCCCGGGCCAATTCCGGTGACAGGGTAATGATACCGCCCGCATAGTTTCCCTCAAGCGTGACCAAGTCAAAGGTGAGAGCGGTTCCGCAGTCGACCACTACCACCGGCTTGCGATAAAGTGAACCGGCCGCCAGAGTATTGAGTAACCGGTCAATCCCCACTTCCCGGGGTTTGGTAACCGTAACCTTAAGGGGAAGGTCTTCCCGCTTCAAGATTTTTACCGGCAGGTCAAAGAGACGGATTAGGTGGCGCTGTACGCTTTTCGTCAGTCTGGGGACCACCGAGGCTAACCGGACTTCGGTAATTCCTTCGGGCCAGAAATCTTTTTTAGACGGGCCTGCCCCTGCATGCAGTAGGCAGGGGTTCAAGAAGAGAGAAGAGTGGTGATGTCTGATATGGTTTTCCCAGCGTACCTCCCCTGTTTTTGAGAGTAAACCCGCTTTTAGAAAGGTATTTCCCAGGTCCAGCGCCAGTAACATAAATTCAGATGGAATTGCGATACCACTTCAGGAAAGAGTCCAGACGGCGGTTCAAGTGGTTTGAAGCCCGCAGTTTTTCCAAAGCCTTATTTTCAATCTGGCGGATTCTTTCCCGGGTAAGATTAAAGACCTGGCCCACCTCTTCAAGTGTTCGGGGATAACCCACACCGATTCCGAAGCGCAGTTTCAAAATTTTTTCTTCCCGTTCATCTAAATGCTTGAAAACTTTTTCCAGTTCATCCTGGAGAAGGGCGTAAGTAGCGGCACTGGCCGGGGTTTCGGTTTCCCGGTCCTCAATGAAATCTCCAAAGGTGGTCTTTTCATCGTCACCTACCGGCGTCTCAAGTGAGATGGGTTCCCTCTGCATACTTTTGATTATCATCCGGACTTTGTCCGGGGGAATCTGCAGCCGTTTGGCAAGTTCTTCCGCGGTTGGTTCCCGACCCAATTCGTGCATTAGGGACCGGGAGGTTTTGTTTACTTTGTTGCTCTTTTCTCTCATATGAACCGGGATCCGGATGGTCGAAGAACAATCCGCAATTGCCCGGGTGATTGCCTGGCGAATCCACCAGGTGGCGTAAGTAGAAAACTTGTATCCTTCCCGGAAACGGAACTTTTCCACCGCTTTCATTAAGCCGATGTTGCCTTCCTGAATCAAGTCCCGCAAGGTAAGTTTGGGATTGGAATATTTTTTCGCAATGTTGATAACCAGACGGAGATTTGCCTGAATCAATTGCGCCTTCAGTCCGTCCAGTCTCTTTTCCACCGAGGCTATTCTTCTGGAATTATATTTCGGGCTGTCTTTGGTATCCTGAAGCCTCTTCTTCACCTCTTCAATTCCGGAGGCGATAGTGACTTCCTGTTCGTGGGTTAAAAGAGATGTTTCACCCGCCTCTTTTAAATAAGAGCGCAGGGGATTACGCACTTCCTCTAAGGCCGCTCGTTCTTCTTCCATTTCCTCTTCGTGAAGAAGAATTCCATCCTCTTCTTCTTCCTCTATCGGAATGTGTAATTCATCAAGTTGGTTGAAAATTACCTCAATCTCTGCGGTTGCGTAAATGTCGTCCGGCAAGACCTCATTTATCTCTTCGTAAGAAAGGTGCTTTTGCTGTTTCCCTTTTTCAATAAGTCCTTCAATCTGTTTCTTTTTGTCCTTACTCATTTAGTCTGTTCCTCCATTAAGGGGTTTAGCAACCCCCCTGTGTCGTTTTGCGATTAATTCCTGGAAATTACGGATTGCGTTCATATCCACCTCGTCGCTTGATTTAATCTTTTGACGGAAAAGAGGTTTCACCTCCCGGTCTTCCCGGTATCGGGTAATCAGCCGGTGCAGGGTATCAGAAAAAACCTTTTCCGCTTCTTTATCGTCATACTGTTCTGTCTGAATTATTAATTGTGAAAGCGTCTCCATCGTTTTCGGGTTTTCCTCCAGTTTTTCCCACACCTTTTCTTCTCCCTCATCCTTGTTATGATGGGTCAAAAACTGGAAAATGGTTTTGTGGGTTGGTTCTTCAAATCCGTCTTCCGATAATCCACCCTGGAGTGCTTTCCGTAAAAAAGGTCTGGTCAGCGCCAGGGCTAAAAGTAGCTGTTCCGCCTTCACAATTCCCGAAAACTGTTGGGTAATATTCATTCCTTCCCCGGGCTTTTCTTTTCGGTTTTCTTTTTTCTGGAGCCTTTGGAATTCCAAACGCAGAGCCTCTTCGTTTAATTGCAGGGTTTCAGCCAGGGTGGATAAGTATTCCGAACGTCTCAGGGGGCTTGCAATTAAAAGTAAGAGGGGCAGGGTTTTTCTGGCCGCCGCAATCCGGTCTGCACTCCGTTCCGGGATTTTGTCCCCGGCAGACATCCGAAGGTAAAATAGAACGGGACTTTCTCTCTTTTTTAATAACCCGGTCAGGCCGTCGGCGCCATATTTGTCAAGGAAAGAATCCGGGTCATTGCCTTCCGGCAGTAAAACCACTTCCACCTGAAGGTCCTGGGTTAAGAGGACCTCCATATTTCTGAAAGCGGCATTTTTTCCTGCGGTGTCGCCGTCATAGAGCAGGACGACCCGTTCGGTAAAACGGTGAAAAAGTTTTGCCTGGTGGGGAGTGAGAGCCGTTCCCAGGGTGGCCGCGGCGTTGGTGAACCCGGCCTGAAAGGTTTTAATCAGGTCCAGATATCCTTCGACCAGAATGACTTCACCGGTGTCCTGAATTGCCCGACGGCTCAGATGTAACCCGTAGAGGGTACTCCCCTTGCTGAAAGCCGGGGTTTCCGCGGTATTAAGGTATTTCGGTTCTGCTCCGTTGATGCTTCGTCCTCCAAACCCGACGCATTCTCCGGAAAGATTGAAAATGGGAAAAATAATGCGCTGATAAAATTTCAGGCTGGCTTTTTCCATTTCATCCCTGGTGAAACCTTCTCCCTGTAGAAACTTTTCCGTCTGGAGAGAGGAGGGGGCGAAACCCAATAAAAATTGGTCAACCGTTTCCGGCTGAAGTCCGCGGTTTTTCAGGTATGCCCTGGCTGTTTCTGCCTCCGGTTCGTTTTTAAGATAACGGTGAAAGAAAGAGGCGGCCTGATAATTTAACTGGAGAAGCCTGGCTCGGAACTGGGTTTCGGGGTGGTCTTCCCGGGAAAATTCCAATTGGATGCCCGTTTTTTTTGCCAGGGAGGCGACCGCTTCGGAAAAAGTAAGACTCTCCATCCGCATCAAAAAAGAGATTACGTCTCCTCCGGTTCCGCAGCCGAAACAGTGGAAGATGCCTTTTTCCGGCGTCACGATGAAAGAGGGTGTCTTTTCGCTGTGAAAAGGGCAGAGGGCTTTGTAGTACCGGCCCGTTTTTTTTAAAGTAAGGTAACCGGAAATTATTTCGATGATATCACTCGCTTCCCTTATCCGGTCAAGTATTTCCCGATTGATTTGATACCCCATTTTAGCAGTCAATAGCGGTATGGTGGGTAAAGTATATATGTTATACCGATAATATGGTAGAATGTCAAGTATATGGTGGTATCAGAAACCGATATTATCAAAGAATTCTTTGAGCGCCAGGAGGTTCCCTTATGGGGGATAGCGGACTTATCCGACGCCGGATTTATTTATCTTCCGGCAGATGCGGTAAAGAGGTTTCGTGTCGGAATCGTCTACGTTTTTCCTTTATCGGACGGTGTTATCAACACCCTTTCTGATGGACCCGACCTTCTTTATCTCCATCATTACCGCCAGGTGAACTATTTTCTGGACCGGGTTGG
>CAZVUE010000001.1:18600-19909 GCA_964630335.1 uncultured bacterium
CTGAACGGTCTGTTCTTTTTGTCGGAATGCTCAGCGGCGAGCCGGAACTGTTTGACGTGGTCACCCGGTTTTTAGTACGAAAGTTTGGTCCGGTTCACTTGGAGAGTAAGGTTGTTCCTTTTGATTTTACCGATTATTACACTCCGGAAATGGGAGGAGGTCTGCAAAGAAAGTTTGTGGCTTTTCAGAGGTCTATTTTTCCAAACAGGATTTCTGAAATCAAGGTATTTACCAACAAATTAGAACGGAAATACAGTCAGAAAAAAAGACGCCGGATTAACCTTGACCCCGGTTACCTTACGCCGGCTAAGGTTGTCCTGGCTTCTACCAAGAATTTCAGCCATCGTATCTATCTGGGAAGAGGTATCTATGCTGAAACAACGTTTATCTGTCACAAAAACCGGTTTGAACCATTGCCCTGGACCTATCCGGACTACCGTACCGAAGTCTACCTCGAGTTCTTTCAAACCCTGCGTAAACTTGCGAAAAGCATCAATCATAAGTAAAATATAGTACCAGGTGGCATAAATGCCACCGCTACAAAATCAAACTGTAGCGGTGCGATTTATCGCACGATTGCGCCGAAGTGGTGGAATTGGCAGACGCGCTGCGTTCAGGGCGCAGTGGGGGTATCCCCATGGGGGTTCAAATCCCCCCTTCGGCACATCTTGATAAAAGGGGATTTGAAGGGAGACGAAGGCAAAACGCGATGAGTAAGAGCGTTGAGCGTCGGGTGGCCGACCCGGAGCGTAGTGGAGCGGAGGGCGCCAAATCCCCCCTTCGGCACGGTGAAGTAGAGCGCTCCCTTGTCAATCCTATGACAAGGGAACCCGCGCGCACACTTCACCGCCGTGTAGCGTGCTTCGCTCTGCTACACGGCCAATCAAGGTTTCTGATTTCTTAGACGAATTTTTGAAGGGATATGAAGAACAAACGAGGGCCTGCCCCTGCATGCAGTAGGCAGGGGCCTGTCCCTGCATGTCTTAAGCAGGGATTTACATTATTGGAGTTAATGGTGGTTCTGGTTATCCTTTCCCTGTTGGCAATGATAGCCCTGCCGCGATTTTTCAATCGGATTGACGACGCAAAAGTGACCACCGCCCGTGTTCAGATACAAAACCTTGAGACCGCGCTGCGTCTTTTTTATTTGGATAACGGTCTTTATCCTAACACGGACCAGGGATTAAAGGCTCTGGTGGAACGTCCCGGTGATGTCAAAAACTGGCGGGAAGGCGGGTATCTGGAAAAGGGTGCTGTTCCTAAAGACCCCTGGACTAATGATTATGTATATCGTTCACCAGGCAATGAA
>CAZVUE010000001.1:20009-21111 GCA_964630335.1 uncultured bacterium
TTTATTCTTGCCACCGGTTTCATATTCCTCCTGGTCACCATTCGCCGGGGTTTAACCCTTTCGGAAATGTCTCATACGGAATTCCAATCTTCTCTTGCCGGAGAGACGGTAATCAGCGGTCTACCTTATTATGGAATCAGCCTTGATTCCGGTACGGCCTGGAAAACCGAGGAGGTTATGCTCCGTCCGGAACTGAAGGTGATCTGTTTGACTGATGAAAACAAGAAGTCAGGTACAAAACTATGGGTAAGCAGACTAGGGGCTTCACCCTGATTGAAGTCCTTCTTACCGCCTTCTTGGCGCTTCTCATTTCCGGTCTCATTTTCACCAGTTTTTTTATACCGACTCGGGCGGTCCGTTCCGCCAAGTCAAGACTAAAAAATACCGAAGAACCGGCGGTTTTCCTTAGCCGGATTTCCGAAGAGATTGCGGCGGCTTACCCTGGTGATTACTCCTTTTCCGGGGCAGAAGATTCTTTGTGGTTTCTCTCGGCGGCCGGTACAAATTTGGGTTTAGAGAAGGTTAAGTACGTTGTGGAAAGGGCTCCGGCAGAAGAAAGAGTGATTGTGTATCGTCAGTCCGGTCCTCCTTACTCTGCGGAAGATTCCAAAAACAAAGCGCCGGTAACCGAAGAGAAGGGAAGACCGGTCCTGCAAGCGGAGAGTTTGAAATTCAGTTATTATGACGGCAAAGAATGGCAGAAAGAGTGGACCGGAAAGAGACTGCCTCCCCTGGTTTCGGTTGACCTCTTTCGAAAAGGGCAGGGGTTCCAGGTCTTTTGCCGGCCGCGGGCAGGTATTAGTTCTGATATTAGTTCTGATAGCGGTTCTGGCAGTGGTTACGGTGGAACTTCTCCTCTTCCTTAAGCCCAGGCTGAAGCTTTCTCACGAACTTCTTCAGCGGACGACCCTGGGAAGTGCTGCGGCGACCGGAATTGATTATGCCCGGGCAGTCCTGATGGAAGATTATAAAAACGGTGAGGTAGATTCCCTGGAAGAAGAATGGTCTAAAGAAATCAATTATCAACTGGATACGGTTACCGTAACAGTAAAGATTGAGGACGAAGAACGCAAGTTCCCGCTTCTTTTTCTGGTGGAAGGGA
>CAZVUE010000001.1:21211-30673 GCA_964630335.1 uncultured bacterium
AATCCGACTCTGCAGTTAACCAGGGTGAGGAATCTTCGGGAAAAAATATGTCAGAAGAAACCGGTGTGAAGGGTTTAAAGATAAGTGAAGCGGGCTGTACCGCATTTGAGGAACTGCTCCATAAGTCAGGGCTCCCTCCGGGCTGGTCCAAAGAGGCGGTGGATTCTTTAGCCGACTGGATTGACGGCGATGATGCAGCTCGTTCGTTTGGTGCCGAGAAGGAATACTATCTTATTTCCGGTTATCAGCCCCGGAACGGTTTACCGCAGACCTTAGGTGAACTGCATTTGATAAAAGGTTTTAGTCCTGAAGTAACCAAAGCGGTCCTGCCTTACCTTTCCACATTTTCCAGCAGAGTAAATATCAATACCGCTGACCCCAAGGTGTTAGAAAGTTTAAGTCCGGACGAAAGTCTGCCGGTCTATTTTCTGGTGAATAATCGCCCGTACAACTCGGTAGACGAAGCGATTAAGATTGCCCAAGTTACGCCAAAGTCTTATCATCAATTGGAAAAGTATTTAGACGTGAAAAGTTCGTTCTTTTCGGTTTGGTCTACCGCCTCTGATGTTGCCGGCCATACCGAAACGGTCTACGCGGTTTTAAAAAGAAATGGAAAAGAAGTCAAGCCTATTTACTATCTTCAAACCAAAGCCGATAGCCAGCCTGTTGCTGGAAGAGACTGAAGCGTCGCTTACGCTGCGGTCAGGCTGGCTCTTTACTCCAAAGAAGGAAGTTCGTCAGGAGTTCAGGGCGGAAAATTTGGAAATCCTTCTGGATAAAGTTAAGGAATGTCTTCGGGCAAATCCTCCCTGCCGTCTGACCGTTTTGCTGAACCATTCTTTTTTTCTGGAAAGGACGTTATTCTTGCCCTTTCAAAAGAAGAGACTGATTGCCCTGGTTTTGCCGGAAGAGTTGGAATCCCGCTTACCGGCCCCCCTTTCCGAATATCTTTACGGATTTATCGTTCCCGGAGAACCGCATCTTCCGATAACGGTTATTTTACTCCCGGTTAAAACCTGGCATCTGCTGAAAGAAACTTTTCAGGATTTCCGGTGGAAGGTCAGACCCGGTGACCTCATTTTAAACCGGCACCCGGCGGTGAGAGGTAAGAAGACGGCCCTCCTTTTAGTAAAACGAAGAAACCAGGCGAGAATTATTCTGTTTCAAAAGGGCAGATTTGTTACGGGTCGCAGTTTTCTGTTTACTGACGAAAACTATGAACAACGTCTATCTGAAGAAAGCAGGTTCTTTCTTCGGTCCAACCGGCTTCCCGAAGACCTGGAACCGGTTGAGGTCTATCCGGACGAAAGGTTAGCGTTATCCTCTGTCTTCCAATCACAACCTTTTTCTTTCAGGACCCAGTCGGTAACCTCTTTCTGGGCAAGACATTCTACGGTATACGCGTCTTTCTTAGGGAGCCTTGCGATACTCGGGATTCTCTCTTTTCTTTCTTACCACGCAAAAAAGACCGCCTCTCTTTCCTATCAGAAGGTGAATGACGAACTGCGGCGGCAGGAATCCTTTTTCCCGGCGGGAGACAGTTCTCTACAGAGGCTGCTTTCCGACCGGACGATTCAGACAATGTTGCGGAGCGACCTTTCGCCGTTAGCAACGTTTAAAACCTTCACCGAGTCTCTACCCGCCGACGTCCCTTTGAGTCTTGATTATCTGTCGGTTGACCGCGAGAAGATAACTATTAACGGAACTCTCAACGCACCTTCTCAGGTTGACCGGCTATTGAAAAGTTTGCTTTCCTCAGTGCGTTTTAAAGAACCGGTCCTGGGAGAATTGAACCTAGAAACCGGAACGGTAAAGTTTCCTCTGACCATGAAAATTCAGCCGGCAGAAAAAGAATTCTAACGTAGGCGGGTCCCCTTACAGTTGAATCTGTAAGGGCAAGGCTTTAGCCTTGCTTTTACTTTGTTTGTATCAGATTATGAAGAAGTTCGATAAGCGGGTCTATATTCCGGTAATAATATTTCTTTATGTTCTGGTGATACGTTTTGTAATTATACCTAATTATAAAACAGCGAAGAGATGTCAAAGGGAGACTTCCGTTTTGAACCAGAAGATGCTTTCTCTGTCTATCCTGAATTCCCAATATCAACAAATCTCCCCTTCTTTAAAAGCGGTCCTGCAGTCAGAAAATTCCACCGGTCTTCTTTCTGCAATTCAAAAAGAGATTCAGAAAACAGGCCTTTCCGGAAAATTGAAAACTGCGGTACCGGTGGTTCGCGAACTGAATTCCCGATTCCGTGCCGAAGGATATGAGTTACGTTTGGAAAGATTGAGTCTCAAAGAAACAATACTTCTTCTGGAAGCACTGGAAAAAGAAGGGGGGACTTGTTTAGACCGGCTAATTCTGGAAAAGAGTAAGGACGGTATGAGCCTTTCGGCACGGATTCGTCTTCTCACCATTAAAGGGCAACCTAAGGGGTTGTTACAACCCCCAAGACCGTGAAGATCTTTATTTCTACGGCTGACCGTTCCGGAGATTTCCACGGTGCCTTGCTGGCGGCTGCCCTGAAAAAAGAAAATCAAGAGGTTGACCTCTGTGGAGTGGGCGGTGAACTGATGGCAAAAGAGGGGGTTCGGATTTTGGTTAACCCGGTTCCCCGGGCGGTAATAGGTTTTTTTGAGGTTGTACGTTCACTTCCTGACTGGAAAAAATTTCTCCAATCCGCGGTAGACGGAGCAATTCAGGAACAACCAGATAGAATTGTTTTAATTGATTCACCCGGTTTTAATTTTCGTTTAGCGCGGAGATTGAAAAGCGGAAAATTTCACTTTGTCTACTACATTAGCCCCCAGGTCTGGGCGTGGGGAAAAAAGAGGGTATCAGAAATTGCTTCCTTCTGCAAAAAAGTGCTCGTAATATTTCCCTTTGAAAAAGAGCTCTACCAAAAGGCAGGTGTTCCGTCTACTTTTGTCGGGCATCCCTTCTTAGATATAGTGAAACCGGCACTTAATCGTACCGAAGCCCTTCGCTTCTTCGGTCTTTCCCCGGAAAGACCAATATTACTGCTTTTGCCGGGAAGCCGGCACTCTGAGGTACAGAGCCTTTTTCCGTTAATGTCTGAGGTGTCTCAGAGATTAGTCCGAAAGTATCCGGTTCAGGTAGTTGCCTATCCAGCCAGTAATGAGATTACGCAACATCTGTCACCCGTAAAAGGGGTTCAAATAATAACCGGGGGCGATAAGTACAGCCTCTTTTCACTGGCTGACTGCGCCCTGGCTGCCTCCGGAAGTGTAACCCTGGAATTGACCCTTCTTTCGGTACCGTTCGTGCTCCTTTACCGGCTTTCTTCGTTGACCTATTTTTTACTGCGGCCAATGGTTCACGTACCCTATGCCGGTATCACCAATATCTTAGCCGGCAAAGAGCTCGTACCGGAGTTCATTCAATACCGTTGTCGTTCCGAACGCATCCTGCCGGAAGTCGAAGGTATTCTGGGAGACGAAAACCGCCGGGAGTTGATGAAGAAGAATATGGAGCAGGTAAAAGCCCTGTTAGGTGAACCGGGCGGCCCGGGCCGGGCGGCCCGGGAAATTCTAAACTGACACAAACAAAGTAGGGGTTTGATTTATCAAACCCGACAATTTTCGGGCACCCTTCCCAATCCCTTACAGATTCAACTGTAAGGGAACCCGTAATGGGAAGGGAACCCGTAATAAATTGAGCCCCTACAAAATTAACAATGAAAGAGTTCTGGCAAAATCTGCGGCATCTGAACCGGTACATCCAGGTGCCCTGGACGTTATTGCGGGTAAGTATCTGTTTGATGGCGGTAAATTCTTTATTAAGCGGCTTTTCCCTTACCACGATTGGTCCCCTGCTGGACAGAGTGTTTAATAAAGCCTCTTTTGAATTACCCGCGACCTTACCCGGTTTTTTACAGTCTCTTCTCTCCGGTCTGGTGTTTACCATTAACCGTTTGGAACCTCTGGTTTTTTTGCGAAATGTCCTGATAATTTTAGTCGTCGTATTTCTGATTCGCAGTTTCTTTATGTATCAGGAGGTTTACCTGACCAACAAATTTTCTTTACAAATAATGAAGCATCTGCGGGTCAGAATATTTGAAAAATACCTTCTGGTGCCAATTTCAGAAAGCCAGAAGAAAAGGGTGGGTGAGCGCCTGTCGCATTTCACCTATGACATCAGTTTGTTAAACGGGGCTTTAAGCAATTATCTGCCCAAGTTAATCTTTAACACTTTCCAGACAGTGGTCTATTTCAGTATCCTCATTCTGATTAACTGGCGGCTGACGCTCTTTACCATCTTTATCTTTCCTGCTTTTGCCTGGCCCTTATTTAAGATTGGCCGCCGTATTCGTAAATTGACCACGGAGGGCCAGGTTTCCATCGGCCGATTAAACAGTTTTATCCAGGAAGGTCTGGTTAACCTGCCGGTGGTTAAAGCGTTCGTGGCTGAAAAACGGGAGAAAGGACGTTTTGAAACGGAGAATCAAAACTTTTTTAAAATTTCCTTAAAGAGTGCCCGACGTTACGCGGCCCTTTCCCAGATTATTGAAATTATCGTTATGATTGCCGGTGTGCTTTTGGTCTATTTAGGCGCCCGGGAAGTAGTAGCCGGTGTTTTGAAGAGCGGTTCATTTTTGGTTTTCATTGCCGCCCTGTTTTCCCTCTTTGCTCCGCTGAAGACAGTGGTCAATAACCTGGGCAATCTTCAGCAGGCATCGGCGGTCTTCCCCAGAGTGTATGGCGTTCTGAAAGAGAAAGAGGAAGAGGATACCGGTAAAAAAGTCCTTTCCGGTCTGCACTCTGGAATTCATTTTGACGCAGTTTCCTTCGGTTACGGCAAACGAACGGTTCTCAACCAGGTCTCTTTTTCTTTAAGTAAAGGTAAACGGTTGGGTGTGGTTGGTGAAAGCGGGGTAGGTAAAACCACCCTGATTAACCTCATTTTGCGTTTCTACCATCCCTGCCAGGGAAGAATTACCGTTGACGGTGTCCCGATTTCGGAATGTACTCTTTCCAGTTACCGCAAAATATTTGGTCTGGTAACCCAGGAACCGCTTCTTTTCAATGATACGGTGGCAAACAATATCACCTACGGTGAGCCTGCCGCTGAGATGGAAGATATTATCCGGGCGGCCCAGGTTGCCAACATCCATTCTTTTATCGCCAGCCTGTCGAATGGTTATCAAACCGTTATCGGCGAACGGGGGGTTCTGCTTTCCGGCGGTGAGAGGCAGAGATTGGCTTTAGCCCGGGCGGTTTTGACCAATCCTGAAGTTCTACTCTTAGACGAGGCGACCAGTAACCTTGACTCGGAATCCGAAAGGCTGCTCCAGGAGGCTCTGGATAAGATAATGGTCGGCCGCACCTGTCTGGTAATTGCGCACCGGATTTCCACTCTTGCCAACAGCGACTGGATAATCGTTCTGGATAAAGGAAAGATTGTGGAAGAAGGCACCCACGGAGATTTGATGACCCGGCAGGGCCGATACTACTATTTCTACACCCTGCAGAAGAGCTCTTCCAAACCCGTTTGAGATAATATTGAGGAAAAAAAGACGTAACGTAGGGCAAGGCTTCAGCCTTGCAAAATTCCTCTCAATCCCCCTTTTGCAAAGGGGGAAAAGGGGGATTAGAAGGTTTGCCCATTATATTTACCTTTGAAAGGAGCAGAGATGGAGAAAGAATTGCGGATTGGGATTGTCGGTTTTGACACCTCGCACGTACCGGCCTTCACCAAATTGCTTGGTGATTCTAACGACCCGTTCTTTATTCCGGGCGGAAAAATCGTAGCGGGTTTTCCTTCTTTCAGTCCGGACCTGGAAGCCAGTGCTTCCCGGGTGGAGGGATTTAAGAAAGAGATGACGGAAAAATTGGGCGTTAAACTGGTGAATTCGGTGGAAGAGTTAATTGCAGGGGTAGACGCAGTCCTGATAGAAAGTGTAGATGGCCGCCGGCATCTCAAAGAAGCCGGACCGGTGATTAAGGCGCGCAAACCTCTTTTTATTGACAAGCCTCTATCTGCCAACTATCAGGAAGCCGCAGAGATTGTGCGTCTGGCTAAAGAGAACTCCTGCCCTCTCTTTTCTTCCTCCTCCTTGCGTTTTGATGCCAATATCGCCAGGGTTAAGGAAGACCCGGAATTGGGTGAAGTTTTTGCCTGCGATGCTTTCAGCCCGGCTACCTTGGACCCTACCAATCCAGGCCTCTTCTGGTATGGAGTTCACGGTGTAGAGATACTTTATACCTTTATGGGACCCGGATGCCAAAGAGTTACTTGTTATAAAACTGATAACTATCATTTAGTTGTGGGACACTGGCAAAAGGGACGAATCGCCACCGTACGGGGCATCCGTTGCGGGGCTGGGGATTATGGTGCCTTGGTTTTTGGAGCTAAAAAAGTGAGCCCTGTGCTCTATTCCCGGGAAATTCCGATTTATAGCCAGTTGTTAAGAAAAATTATGCCTTTCTTTAAAGGAGGACCCGCACCGGTTGCACCCGAGGAAACCTTAGAGATTATGGCGTTTATGGAAGCGGCTCTGCTCAGCGAAAAGGAGCATCGGGAAGTAGCATTAAAAGAAGTGATGAAGAATTAGATGTTTTCCTGTCATTCCCGCGTGTAGTAAGCGGGAATCTACTGGATTCCTGCCTAATGCATGCAGGGACGACGTCTCTGGATTCCTGCCTAATACGTGCAGGAATGACAAAAGTGAGGTTTAAATATGGCACAAAAAATTAGAGTAGCGTCGGTATCTATGGCTTACGAATTTCGTAAAGTCCAGAAAAGGGGAGGATAACCTCAATTATATTGCGGAGACGGTGGCAGAAATTGCCTCCATTAAACCAGACCTTATCTGTCTGCCGGAGGTCTTCCCGGTAGCGGGTCTGGATAAAGCGGAGAAGGTTTCGGAAAAAGACACGGAGTTACTGTGTAACCTGGCGAAGAAGTATTGTACCTACATCATAGGCTCCGTCTATGAAAGACGCGGAGGTAAGGTTTACAATACCGCACTGGTGACAGACAGAAAGGGTGATATTATTGGTCGCTATGACAAGATTCATCCCACGGAAGGGGAGATGAAAGAGGGTGTCTTGCCGGGTAAGAAAGAACAGTCACCGGTTAAGACTGATTTTGGAACAGTGGGAATTCAAATTTGTTTTGACGCCAACTGGCCACCGGAGTGGCAGGATTCAGTGGAGAGGGGGGCGGACCTGATAGTTTTCTCTTCGGCTTTTCCAGCCGGGACAATTCTTAATTCCCTTGCGGTATTAAACAAGGTCTATATCGTGCCAGCCATCTGGTCCCTCCATTCCGGCATCATTGACAATACCGGCCGGTGGGTGGTTCAGACCGACCGGTTTTCCTTATGGGTCTGGGCTGAGATTGACTTAGAGAGAACGGTCTTCCACTGGGATTATCAGGGAGACAAGGTTAAAGCGATTCGCCGGAAGTATGGAGATAAACTGAAGATTGAGACCTTTGGACCGGAAGCCTGGTTTGTCTTAGAGCCAACCGTACCGGATATTTCCATTTCTGACGTCGCCAGAGAGTTTAAATTGGTCACCTACCGCGACTACATCAAACGAGCCACCGGAGCCCAGGACAGAAAACGGTAAATACCTTACAATATTTTCCCCGACCATAGTTGATGCAAAAAAATCTCCCACGGCAATATATCTATTTTGCCATGAATCCTTTTTTCTTTTTCGTTACAAATCAATATGTTTCTTTTGGGCGCATACGTCTGGATAAAGGCCTCCAGACCGTTCAGATCTCTTTTGTCAACAAGCCTTGCTCCTTTTATCTCTATGGCAATCTCACCTCCATTGAGCACAAAATCCACCTCAAGACCGGTCTTTGTCCTCCAAAAATTTATCGTAAAATCCTTCTGGGCATAAGACCTATACGCGACAATCTCCATAAGCATAAAATGCTCAAATGCCTTGCCGAATTCCGCACCCTTTTGTTCCGCTAAATGCCTCTTTGTCAGATAACCGGCAACACCGACATCAAACATATAATATTTCGAGGCCTTTGTTATGACCTGCCGCGATTGTCTTTTTTTAAAAGGTTCTACCCTAACAGCCAAAAGCGTATCTATAAGTATCTGATAATACTCCTTTACCGTCTTGGAATCGACACCGCATTCGCGGGCAATATTACAATAATTGGTTATCTCGCCATGTGAATATCCAAAAGCGTCAAAAAATCTTGAAAACGCGGGGATATTACGCGTCAGGCCTTCGGCAAACACCTCTTCGCGTAAATAATCCTGCACATAGGCCTCTAAAGATTTTTTACAATCGTCGTCGTTCTGTAAATAATGAAGAGGAATCAGGCCGTGATTTAAAATGCGCAGCAGATTAGATTTTCCGATTTCGTGGCTGACAAGCGGAAATAGCTCATACCTCCATGCCCTGCCGCCCAATAAATTCGCCTGTCCTTTTTTAAGCTTTCTTGCGCTGGAACCGCAAAGCACAAATCTTAAACCATTATTCTCTATCAGCCAATGCACTTCGTCGAGCACCTGAGGAATCTTTTGTACCTCATCAAGTATTATAGGTTCCTTGAGCGTCCCTTTATTCTTCGCCAGTAATCGCTCGCGCAAAAGTGACGGTCTTTTTGAAAATTCTAAAAATAAGTCCGTTTTCAAGAAATCATATACTAAGCTCTTCGGAAATTTTTCTTTCAGGTATGTGGTCTTGCCTGTTTTTCGCGCTCCCCATAAAAAAGCGGACTGCTTATGGGGAAGCCGCAAGTCAAGCATTCTCGAGATATTTACCATTTCGTATTATCCTCCATTTTGGTATTACTTATTAGGAGTATATATCATTTTAGTTAGGATTGTCAAGCACCAACCGGTAAGGGATAAAATCTAAAGGGGTTTTATCCGGTCTTTGAGGAGTTTGTAGTTGATACTGTCGGTAAGGGCCTGGAGGCTGGCTTCAATGATGTTTTCCGAAAGTCCCACCGTATCCCAGGTTCCGTTGTGGTCCGCGGATTCAATTAAGACCCTTACCCGGGCCGCAGTCGCTGCTTCCGGGTTGAGAACCCGGACCTTGTAGTCGGTGAGCCTCATTTCAGCCAGTGAAGGGTAGAAACGGAGCAGGGCTTTACGAAGTGCGGCGTCTAAGGCATTGACCGGACCATCACCTTCGGCAATGGTGTGTTCTACCTTTTTGCCTACCTTAATCTTTACCGCGGATTCGGAAATAATCAGACCGTTCTTTCGTTCTACGATTACCCGAAATTCGCTTACTTCAAAGAAGGAGGGTCTTTTGCCCAGGGCTTGGGCAGCTAAGAGTTGAAAAGAAGCTTCAGCACCTTCAAATTGATAGCCTTCCTTTTCCAGCCGGCTCAATTCGGACAGAATCTTCTTCGTTTCCGGACCCTTCTTTTTGATTCCATACCTCTCCGCTTTAAAGAGGATGGTAGCACCCCCGGAGAGTTCGGACACCAGAATCCGGCGTTCGTTTCCCACT
>CAZVUE010000002.1:0-2871 GCA_964630335.1 uncultured bacterium
AAGCCTTGCCCTACAAAATGTAGGGCAAACCTTTAGGTTTGCGTGATGTTAAATTATTAAAAAAGGTCGATTGGGTCGATGTCAATGGTAACGCCGGATTCAAGAAGTTTATTTTCCGGTAAACTCTTCAAGAATTCCTGAATCTTGCCTGCCTGAGCAGATTTTAACATTAGGTGCCAGCGGTAGGAACCGCGAATCTTTTTGTGAAAACAGGCGGATGGTCCCAAGATTTTGACACCGTAATTCTCTGCGGTATTCTGTATCAGAGAATACCATTCCTGAGTCTTACGAATCACCGTATCTTCCCGTTTACCGTCGAAAATGATGTTGGCTAAATAACCGAAAGGGGGATAGCCTACTTCTTTCCGGAAAGACATTTCCTTTTCGTAGAAGATTTTCAGTCTGAATTCCGGAAGGCTGACCAGGGCATAATGGTCGGGATAATAGGTTTGAATAAAGACTTCTGCACCGGGTAAGTTTCTTCCCGCTCTGCCCGCTACCTGAAGAAGAGTCTGGAAAGAACGTTCTGCGGCACGGAAATCAGGCAGGTTAAGAACGGCGTCTGAACCTAAGACCCCGACTAAGGTAACCTTGGGAAAATGGTGTCCTTTAGTCACCAGTTGGGTACCGACCAGAATTCCGGCTTTTCCTTCGCGAAACTGGCTTATTAAATCAAGTCTTTTCTTTTTGCGCATGGTATCGGAATCAAGACGAAGAACCGGAATATCAGGGAAAAATGACTTTAACTGTTTTTCTATTGCCTGGGTTCCAAAACTTTTGCCGCCGAAATTGTCTTTTCCGCAGGAAGGACAGGCAGAAGGCAGTTCGGTTCGATAATTGCAATAATGGCAGTAGAACTCACCGGTTGTCCGATGATAGACCAGACTCACCGAACAGTTCGGACAGGAGAAAAGGTAACCGCAGTCTTCGCAGAAGAAATAGGTACTGTAACCTCTGCGGTTGATAAAGATGATTGCCTGTTCGCCTCTTAAAAGCCTCTCTTCAATTAAATTCCGGAGGGCATTCGAAATCAGGGGACTTCTCCTCTTCTGACTGATTCCATGACTTCGCAAATCCGAAAGGTAAATTCTGGGAAAAGGCATCCTGCCAATCCGTTCCGAGAGGGTAAAGTAATGAAACCTGCCTTCCTGGGCTGCCCGGTATACTTCCAGAGAGGGTGTGGCACTGCCCAGAATAACCAGCGCGTCTTCAATTTCCCCGCGTTTAATTGCCACTTCCCGGGCATGGTAGCGGGGTATCCGGGTTTCTTTATAGGAACGGTCAAACTCTTCATCAACCACAATCATCTTCAGTCTGGCAAAGGGCACAAAGACTGCGGAACGGGTGCCGATAACCACCGATATCTCCCCGTTTTTTGCCTGAGAGAGAATCTGGTAGTGCTGACGCCGGCTAAGCCGGCTGTGCAGTACGGCAACTCTATTGCCAAACCGCTCCTTTGCCCAGTCTTCAATCTGGGGCACCAGAACAATCTCCGGAACCAAAATCAGGCTCTGTCCGTTTAAGTCTTGGGCGGCAAAACCGGCTAATTGCAAATAAATCTCGGTCTTACCACTGGCAGCGACTCCTTCTAAAACCGCGACCTTTCCCCTTCGGGTCAAGTCACCCTCACCTTTACCCTCTCCCCTTGAGGGAGAGGGAGGGGTGAGGGGTATAAATTTCTGGGGGGACAGGAGAATCTGTTGCAATTCGTCCAGTATCTTCTTCTGGGAAGGGGTGGCTGGCAGTTGGGCAATGGTGGTTAAGATTCCCTGATAAAAGACCTCTTCTTCGGTTGATTCTCTTCGGGGCGGCTGCAGGGTTACGCTGATAATAAACCTCAGAACTTCACCTAAGGAAGCGCAGTAGTATTCAGCCACCCAATGAGCCAGAGCCAATAACTTTTCTGAGATGAACGGTTCGGTGTCCAAAATCCTAATCACTGATTTGATACCGGGAAATACCGGTTCTTCATCAGAAAGTGCCGCCACGAAGCCAATCTTTTGTTGTCTGCCGAACGGAGCCACCACCCGTTGACCGGATTTAATCTGGTCTGCAAACGTTCCGGTCAGGTAGGTAAAAGTGTGATGGCTTTTCAGCGGAAAGACGACGCTGCAATATTTTGCCATAGGATGTTCGCAAGGCTAAAGCCTTGCCCTACGTCAGTTCAATGCCAATGTAGGGCAAACCTTTAGGTTTGCTTGATTTAATTTACAGGAGGTTGGATTCACTAAAACTAAAGTAGGTGGAATCACCAAAGATGATGTGGTCTAACAGTTTAACGTTGACCAGATTGCAGACTTCCTGGACCTTTTTGGTAAACTCCCGGTCTTCCTGGCTGGGTTCCGGTTCACCACTGGGATGGTTGTGGATGGCAATAACGCCGGCCGCGAAGTTCTGGAGACTGCGGCTTATTATCTCCCGGATAAGGGGATGGGCACTGTTGGGTGTACCTTCTACTATTTCATCCACTGCAATTATCCGGTTACGGCCGTCTAAGTAAATTACTTTGAAAATTTCCTTCTTTAAATCCCGCATTCTGGGCATAAAGGTTTCAATTACATCCTTGGGTCCAGAGATTCTTTGGCGTTCCTGCTTCTTTTCTACTTCCCGGAAACGCCTGCCGATTTCCAGGGCGGCTTTAATCCGGGCGATCTTTGCTTTACCTAAACCTTTGAATTCTTTCCAGAGACTACCGTCGGTATGGCTCATCTCCCGGAAAGAACCAACCCTGGTGATGATACGCCGCGCTAACTGAAGCGCATCTTCTCCTCTGGTCCCGCTTCCCAGCAAAATCGCCAGCAGTTCTGCGCTGGAAAGGTTATGTTCGCCCTGGCGAAACAACCTCTCTCTGGGTCTCTCTTCTTCCGGCCA
>CAZVUE010000002.1:2971-24668 GCA_964630335.1 uncultured bacterium
GGTTATGTTCGCCCTGGCGAAACAACCTCTCTCTGGGTCTCTCTTCTTCCGGCCAGCCGGCGATTCCAGAAGTTTTATTTCGTCGAGTAGACATTTGTTTCTTTTCCCCTCACCTTAATCCTCTCTCTCAAGGGGAGAGGGTATGGGTGAGGGTCCATAATTTTTTACCGCGTCAAACATCGCCTGCACCGGTGCGGTCTTGCCGGTCCAGAGTTCAAAAGAAATGGCACCCTGGTAAATGAGCATGCCCAGGCCATTAAGCGTCTTTAAACCTCTTTTTTCCGCAGTCCGGAGTAGTTCGGTCTTACGATTATAAATAAGGTCACAAACAACCAGGTCCTCCGGCAAATCATCACCGGAAAAGAGTCCCAACTCTTTTTCTTTCAGTCCGATTGAAGTGGCGTTGATGAGTAAGTCTATTCCTTCTTTTTGTAAAAATGGTTTCCGTTCTCCAAACGGAACTGTTCGAGTCTTTACTTTAGGATAAGAACGGTTTAGAGCCAAACTTAGTCTTTCCGCTTTTTCTCCGGTGCGGTTGGTCAGGTATACCCGGCTGCCTGCTTCTACCAGACTGAAAGCCAGGGCACGGCCGGCACCGCCGGTACCGACCAGAAATACTTTTTTGCCCTTCACCGTTATACCCAATTCATCCTTAAGCGAACGCAGGAAGCCGGCGCCGTCGGTCGTCTCACCAATCAATTTGCCTTTTTTATTGATAATGGTGTTGACCGAACCGATTTTGCGAGCGAGTGAAGAAACCCCGTTCAGAAACGGAATTACCATCTCTTTATGGGGAACGGTAAGGTTGGCGCCCAGGAAATTCAGGGTTCGTATCGCTCTCACCGCCTCTTTTAATTGTTGCGGTGGCACCTCGTAACAGAGGTAGATGGCATCAATCCCTGCGGCGTGAAAAGCCGCGTTTTGAAAAACCGGTGAAAGACTGTGGCGTACCGGATACCCAAAAAGCGCCACGGTTTTAGTGCGGGCAGAAATATTCAAACGATTCTCCTTTGCAAGGCTAAAGCCTTGCCCTACATCGGTCCAATGCTAACGTAGGGCAAACCTTTAGGTTTGCATTATATCTTTGTTTAAATCAGGCCCTCGTCTTCCGGAAAACCTGCCATCAGGTTCAGATTCTGAATCGCCTGACCGGCTGCTCCTTTAACCAGGTTATCAAGTGCGGTGATAACCAAAATGGTTTTGTCACCTGACAAGTGCCAGCCTAAATCACAGAAGTTGGTGAATGCGGTACTTTTAATCTCGGGAAACGTTCCCTCACGAAGGATCCGGACAAAGGGACAGGAACGGTAACTCTTCTGATATAGACCGGCAATTAGTTTAGGGGAAATCTTTTTCTTCATCCGTAAAAAGATTACGCTTAATATCCCTCTTTCAAACCCGGCAACCTGGGGGACAAAATTTAGATGGAGCGCTTTTCCGGTTGCTTTCTTAATAATCGCTTCAACTTCACCGGTATGGGGATGAACCCCTATCTTGTAAGGCCTAATATTCTCTGCTACGGAATAAGCCATACTGTTGGGTGAAGGCGTTCGTCCGGCGCCGGAAAACCCGGAGACAGCACTTGCGTCAACCTCAGGTTCAATCAAACCTTCTTTTGCCAGAGGGAAGGTTGCCAGAATAATCCCGGTGGGGTAACAACCGGGGTTGGCGACCAGTCTTGCTCTTTTAATCTCATTTCCAAAGAGTTCCGGCAAGCCGTAGACTGCCTCCTTCAAAAGGTTTGGGGCTAAGTGCGGAGTATGGTACCAGGACTCAAAATCTTTTGCGGAAGAAAACCGAAAATCCCCGGAAAGGTCTATAATTCTTACCTTTCCAAAAAGGTCCTTAACCATGGAAAACGAGTTCGACTGGGGCTTGGCTAAAAAGATAAATTCGCAGGCTGCAGCCCCTTCCTTGCGGTAGTTCTCAAAGGTAAGGGGTATCCTGCCTTTTAAATTCGGGTATTCATCGCTCACCTTCTTCTTCGCAAAACTCTCTGAGGTCACCAGAGTAATCTCCACACCCGGGTGGTTCACCAGCAGACGCAATAGTTCTCCGCCAGTATAACCAGCCCCACCGATGATTCCCACTTTTACCTTTTTCATTGGCCGTAGCCTCCACCGTGATAACGCTGATACCATTTTTTAATCTCTTTCTCGATTAACGGAGTAATCTCTTTACCCGTCGCCTTACCTAAAAGAAGCGCCAAGAGATTAATCCGGGCAAAATATTCGGTAAGTTTGGCAGCCAGAACCGCTTTTCCCGGAGTCTCGGCAAACGTGAAGAGTCCGTGTTGACCTAAGACTATTGCCGGACAGCCGGAACGATAGGTCTTAATAATCTCTTTTCCGATGTGGTCTTCTTTATTGTCAACATACGGAGTAACCGGTATTTCACCACCAAAGACATCTGCCTGTCCGGTAGTCAGACAGGTGATTGGCAGTCCGGCCGCAGCAAAGGCAGTGGTAAAAGGTGAATGGGTATGAACCACTCCACCGATATCCGGCATATTCTGATAAAGATAAACGTGGTGCGGCCAGTCAACCGATGGCTTTTTATTACCCGCCTTCTTTTCGCCAGTTAGGTTAAGGGTTACCAGGTGGCTTAGGTTTAATTCGGAATAAGGAACTCCGCTGGGTTTAATCACCACCAGACCTTTTTTGCGGTCAAATCCGCTGACGTTCCCCTGGGTACTGACTACCAGACCCCATTCCGGCAGAAGGAGATTAGCCTTCAAAACTTCCTTTTTCAATTCCGCAAATTTCATTTTAATGCAAACAAAGCAGGGATTTGATTTCTAAAAGGTCTTTCATTACGGAAAAGAGGCTGCCGTTGGGCCGGCCAAAAGTGTCATGGACCCGGCGATAAAACCGGTATACCTTTTCGTAAACAGCACCGGATTTTTTGTCAGGTAAATATTCCTTTGGCTCAAACCGGCAGATCTTCTCCTGGCCTTCCGCAACGGTTTCAAAACCACCCTCTGACTTGCCGGCGGCAACTGCCCCAACCAGCGCTGACCCCAAAGCACAGGTCTGCTCCGAAAGAGCCACCTTAATCGGTCGTCCCAGGATATCACTATAGATTTGCATCAGGAGCGGATTTTTCCTGGAGATGCCTCCGCAGGTGATGACCTCCCTTATCGTCTCACCCGCGTTCTCTATCTGGTCAATAATTACCCGGGCACCAAAACCGGTGGCTTCAATCAAGGCGCGGTAAATCTCTTCGGGTCGGGTAGCTAAGGTCAGCCCCAAGAGCAAACCGGAAAGTTTCTGGTCAACCAGGATTGACCGGTTGCCGTTATTCCAGTCCAACGCTAAAAGTCCGGTTCCCCCTGGTTTTAACTCGGAAGCCTTTTTGGTCAGGTAGCCCTGAAGAGACATCTTCCTCTTAATTGCCATCTTCTGATAATCACCGGGCACGAAGTTCTCCGTAAACCAGGCAAAAATATCGCCTACCGCAGACTGCCCTGCTTCCAAACCAATCAGGCCCGGAATGATGGAACTTTCTGCCAGACCGCACATTCCTTTAATTTTTTCTAACCTCTCCTCATCCTCAGAAGGAAAAACCATCAGGTCACAGGTGGAAGTACCGATAACCTTAACCAGACCGCTCTCTCTGACGCCGGCACCAACCGCACCCAAATGGGCGTCAAAGGCACCAACGCTTATTGCAATCCCTTCCTTCAGACCTAAACGCCGGGCCCATTCCCGGCATAGTCCGCCCGCTTTATCTCCGGCCGGATACGCCTTCTCATAAAGCCGTCCACGCAAGCCTTTAAGTCTGGGGTCAAGAGAAGAAAGGAACTCTTCTGAGGGTAAGCCCCACTTATGGCAATAGAGAGCCTTATGCCCGGCCGCACAGATACTCCGTTTCATATCTTTTGGATTAATCCTGCCGCATAAGAGTCCCGGAATGAAATCAGCAAACTCCACAAAACTGTACGCGGATTGATATACTTTCGGGTCGGTCCGTGCCAGATGTAAAATCTTGGCAAAGAACCACTCCGAAGAGTACCGACCACCACAACGTCTTAAATATTCCGGATGTTCTTTTTTGGCTTTTCCCGTAATCTCTTCCGCTTCCTCCGCTGAGGTATGGTCCTTCCAGAGCCAGGCAAGACTGTTGGGGTTGCCTTTGAACTCCGGCTTGAAAGATAACGGTTGACCGGACTTATCCACCGGAATAGGCGTACTTCCGGTGGTATCCACTCCGATACCGATGACATCTTCCGGCTTGAAGACAGAGTCTTCCTTCTTCGCCTGTTTGAGGACTTCCTTAATGGCGCGTTCCGTGCCCTCAACATAGTCAACCGGGTCCTGCCGGGCAAGGTGAGGATTATCCGGTGAAACGATGATGCCGTCTTTGCCCCGGCGGTAGTTCCAGACATAACCGGCAATTTCATTGCCTTCCGACAATTCTACCAGAAGCGCCCGTACCGAATTGGTGCCAAAGTCCAGACCCAAGGAATATTTCTTATGTCGCGTAGACATTTAATTAAAAGATTGCCCTTTTAACTACATCCAACGTGGCACCCGCGTCGCCGGTAGCCTGTGCGGAAATAAGTTTTCGGCGGTCCCGCCAGATTAAAAGAGTCTTTTTCATCGCGTTGGCAAAAAACTCCCGGGAAAGAACCATCGCCTTTACCGGTTCCAGACGATAGGTAAACTGGTCCTCGCCAAACCAACCCTGGTATCCGGTATCCAAAGCGGCATAACAAAAATCAACCAGTTCCCAGATGTTGGAAGTGCCGGCCACCCGGTCCTCATCGTTGGAACGCCACTTGGCGGAATTGACGTGGAAGTTCACCACCGGTACGCCAAACTTTTCCGCTAAATAGAGACTGAAAGCCGGCTCAATCCCATTCATCATTTCGTGGCCATAGTCTACCGCCACACCCATATTGACTCCCCCGCAGGATTCATTTACCCTTTTGGCGAACAGGATGGCGCAATGGGTAGTGGGAACAATCATATGTCCTTCCCGGGGCTCCTTCATCTTCGCCTCAATTCCAAAACGGAGGCCTAGATTCTTCGCTTTCTTGTTAATCTCAATGCAGCCTTCAATAAAACGGTCCAGAAGCACGCCGTAGTTTGCTTCGAAGTTATAGTCCCAGCCGTCAGAACCCGGCCAGAGCGCCACGGAAGAACAGCCCATGTCTTTGGCAATCTCTGCCGACTGAAGAGCAATCGCTACCGCTTCTTTCCTAATCCCTTTGTCCGGATTGGTCAAACCACCCAGCTTCCAGTGAGGGTCGGTCCAGAGGTTGGTGTTCATATTGGTTGGCGTGAGACGCAGAGCCTTAATAACGTCTTTTACTTCTATGATTTTGGCGCTGTCCTTCCGGCGGTTTTTGTCGATGAAGAGGGATTCGTGAAACTCTACGCCCTCAATTTCAGCCGCAGCAACCCGTTTTAACTGGCTCACGATATCGGACTTCATCTCTGGGTTATAGCCGGTGGTGGCAAAACGGTCCAGAAAGTCTCCCGCACACCAGTGTCCGGCGGCAAACCTGATGCCAAACTCCGCGAAGAATCGGTTGACCTTATCTCCTTCCAAATAACCGTTAAACTCCTTATCCAGATTCCCTAAGCTCTTTTCACTGATTTTCATATCATCTCCATCTGTCATTCCTGCGGAAGCAGGAATCCATTTAGACAATTATTGATACCGGCAAAACTAATGCCCTAATGAGGTCTGTCATTCCCGCGTGCTGTAAGCGGGAATCCATTTCTCTTCTGTTTCTTCCCGACTAGTCACTATCGTGTGCTAAAATAAAATTATATTCATCAATCAATTTTAAAAAGGGGGTATCGTTGGGAATATCAGGACATTTTTTAAGCAATTGTGAAACCGTGTGGATTATTTTACAAAATTCCCAGTATTTTGCAGGACCCTTATTACTACTCCACCAATGACAATAATAAATTTTTCGTGCTATTTCATTATCCCACAGTGGGAAAAAGTTTGGGGCTAAAAGGTGCAGGGTTTTGGCAACACCTACAGGACTTTTTTTACCATCCTCTTTTTTAAAAATTTCGAGTAAATCTTCAAAAAGTTTTTTTATTCCTTCTTCCTCGGTATCTTTTAGGGAACAAAGAGTGCGTTTTCTAAAACCTTCCATTTGTTCCCAGTTGGTTTCTAAAAATTTGACCAGGTCATTAAAAAAATTATTAAGGTAAGAAAGAGTTCTATATCTAAAAAAGGATTGATGCCATATCTGAAGAAAAATTATAAGAGCATCTGCCACCTCTTCTTTCGATTTATTCCAGTGTTTTTTTATCCAGATAGAGGTTATTCTATATGCTGCATCTCGCTTATATTTTTTCCTGTATGCCGATATGCCATTTTTAAATTCTTCACAGTCAGGAACTTCAATATCCTCTTCTAAGCAGCCTAATTCTTCTTCAATCGCTTTTACAATCTCATCTTTGGTTTCCGCAGTGAATAATTTTCCTCTCTTATACCTTCCAGTCCACTTATTTCCCGTTTTATAAACCAATACTTTAATCATTGTATCCTCCCGTATTTTACATGGCTACCTATTTTTTAACGTCCATAAAAATAGTTTCTTCAGCGCCACAGACTAACAGTTGCTAGTCCCTTTAGAGGAAGGTGAACCACTAGGTAATCCCTGTATTCCTCTAGACAAGTAAATCCAAATGTTCGCCATACAATATATATATCATAACCCGGGTTTATTATGGAATCAGACTTTTTGATATCACGGATTTCCATTTTTGGTGGAGCAAGGGAGACCTTAAGACTACGCAGAGATTCAGTTGCATCAATTGCGTGCGCCACCATCGCTTTAACTTTTTCAAGTTCTTTAGGGTCTCCTTCACGAAGCTTTTTAAAGGAAATTTTATATGTATAATCAGAAACTGTGTAAGTGTAAATCTCTTCTGCCACGTCTTTTTTACAAATAAGTCCCTCAAGTGTCTTAAAATGTTCCTCTGCCTTTTTGGCCAGATCCTTCAGTCCCATTGATGTTGCAATTTTTTCTGCACTTTTAAATTCCCTCAAAGATTCGTCATACATTTTATTTTTCAAATAGTACTCGCCCATAGAATAGCAGCTTCTCGCATCTTCTCTTTTTTGGATTTTTTCCCGTTCCCTGTCTGCTTTCCAACAGATATCTTCGGCAAAATCTCTATAGTCTTGTGATGTAATATCGCGGAGTATGACCTCTGCATTATCATCATCTTGTTTTTGTAGATAAGACAGAGCCTCATTGTAACGCTTTTCCACATAAGTACGAATACTATTCTTGAGTGTTTGAATATCCTTCCTTGTCTTTTTGGCAAGGTCACTCTCCGGTGCAATTTCAATTACCTTTTGGAATTTCTCTACTGCTTTTTCATACTCTTTTTTTTGCCAATAGGATATACCTAAATTGTAATATGCCTCCACACAATCTGGTTTAATCTCCAGAGCCTTTTCAAAAACCACTATTGCCTCGGTATAATTTTTAGCCTCCAGAAGTTCTGTGCCTTGAATGAGGTAGGTTACGACTAAATTATCATGAGCATCAAAATAATCAGGATTAAGTTCCAAAGCCTTCTGAAAAGAAGCGATTGCTTCTTTATAGTTCTTAGCCTCACTGAATGCCACACCTTGGTTAAAATAATCTTCTGCTTTTCGCTGGTTTGAGTCACCCTCCGGTTTTTGGGTTTCAGTCGGTGCGACAACTGGTGTAGCAGTATCAATAGAAGTATTTGACGAACCTTTATCTTCTTCTGCTCGAGTTAATTCCCCTTCGTTTATTTCTGCCATAAAATTTTCATCAACTTTTTTTGCTTCATCTGTTATTTCTTGCCCGTATTTAAGTGATAATTTCGATTCATCCACTGCTTTCCACATTAAATCAGCGGCTTTCTGTGAAAGTGACAGTTCTCCTTGGTTCACGGCTTTTCGGCCAATTTCCAAACCTTCAATCATCAAATTTAGAGAATTTATAAAATGATTCATATTTTTTTCTGTAAGATTGAAATAATAAGCATAGTCTTTTGGTGCTCGTGACTCAAGTAAAGAATATTTATGTTTCAACTCAATCGCTTTATCTCGGACATCTACAAGTGATTTGACAGCGTCTTTTGCTACCTTAAGATAATAGGCGCCGTCACCAGACCCAGTAGCTTTTTCAAGAAGAACAGCCCAATCGGTTTTAACTTTGGATAATTCAAAATATTGCAAGAGAAGTTCCTTGTCTTCTTCCAAAAACTTGATATGCTCCGTTATAATCTTCTCAAGTTGCTCTTTTGCAAGTTTAACTGCTTGGCCGTTAGGATTTAGATTTTTGGCTTTTGTGAGATGTTTGATAGCTTCTTCAAATTCACGTAAAGTGTAATAAGCAATTCCGAGGTTATAATGATAGATGTCATCACTCGGTGATAATCCTACTGCTTTCTCAAATGATTTTGCTGCCTGTTCATAATTCTTCTGGTTATAGTAGTTACAGCCCTGCTGGTAATATTCATCAGCAGTTTCGCAAAATAATGAGTTACTCCATAATCCTACAATTAAAATCCCTATCAACCCAACTAAAAAAATCTTCTTTCTCTCCATCTGTCATTCCCGCCCCTGTCTACTACCCCTGCCTACTGCATGCAGGGGCAGGCATACAGGGGTAAACTCCAGCGGGAATCCATTTAGACAATTAAATTATCATACAAATCTTTCCAAATCGGATTAAATTCTTCAATCAAATCTATTTTCCACTGTCTTTTCCACTTTTTAATTTGTTTTTCGCGGGTAATAGCACTTTTTACATCGTCAGATTCTTCGTAATAAACAAGTTGGTGGACATGATATTTTTTGGTAAATCCATCAACCATATCGTTCTTGTGTTCATATACTCTTTTTAATAAATTGTTTGTTATACCGAGGTATAAAGTACCATTTTTCTTGCTTGCTAAAATATACACATAATATTCGCCCATCACACAAATTTCATTCTGGATTCCTGCTTACTATCCGCAGGAATGACATAGCCTTTTCATAGATGCAGCATCAGCGCATCTCCTGACCGCCGGTAACGTTGATTGCCTGGCCGGTCATATACGAAGACCTTTCGCTGGCTAAAAATATAACCACGTTGGCAACGTCCTCATAGGTACAGGCTCTGCCCAACGGCACCTGGTCAAGATATTTCTTACGCACTTCCTCCCTGGTTATACCCCATTTTTTCGCATACTGCTCAAAAAGACTGTCCTGCCACAGCGGCGAATCCAGAAGGTTGCCCGGACAGACCGCATTTACCCTTACGCCGTATGATGCCAAATCAAGGGCGATACTCTGGGTCAAGCCGATGCCGCCAAATTTACTGGCTGCGTAGGCGCAATTCTTATAACTGCCTATTTTGCCGCTCTTGGAATTAATCTCAATAATGGTTCCGGACCTCTGCTCCTTCATTATCCGGGCAGCCGCCCGGGCACAGATAAAGTAACCGGTAAGATTGACTTTAATGGTTCTCTTCCAGTCTGCTAACGGGAACTCGGTGATTTCATAAGCCTTAACGATTCCCGCGTTGGCAATCATAATATCTAACCTTCCAAACTTTTCTTTGGGCTTCAGAATGACTTGAGCAACCTCTTCTTCGCTGGTAACGTCAACCTTCTCGCCGAAGACCTTTCCCGGGAATTCCGCGGATATTTTTTCCGCAGTCCGGCGTACCTTTTCACTGATATCCCAGAGAAAGACCGACGCCCCTTCTTTAGCCAGAGCCTTTGCCAGAGCCTCACCTAACCCCTGGGCGGCACCGGTTACCACCGCGACCTTATCCTTCAGTTCCATAATTTTGCAAGGCTAAAGCCTTGCCCTACAGAAACGGCTAAAGCCTTGCCCTACAGAAACGGCTAAAGCCTTGCCCTACATGTGCGATGAATCGCACCGCTACATTTTTCTATTTAAATAGTATCTGCTGGCCGTCGGAATCGATGGCTACCTTTCCGCCCTTCTTGATTTCTCCGGCAATCACACGTTTTGCCAATACGTTTTCGACCTCACGCTGGATGAGCCGTTTTAAAGGTCGGGCGCCAAAGACCGGGTCGTACCCTTTGTTTGCCAGATACTCTTCTGCCTTCGGGGTGATTTTTATCGTGATTTCTTTGGCGGCCAGACGCTCTTTTAAGTACGCGGCCTGAAGTTTTACGATGCCCTTAATCTCTTCTTTCCCCAACGGATGGAAAATGATAACCTCGTCAATCCGGTTTAAGAATTCCGGCCGGAAGGTACGCCGCAACTTCTCTAACACTAAACTTCTGGATTTCTCTTCCACACCGCCGACTTCCTGAATGTATTCGCCGCCGATATTGCTGGTCATAATCAGGATGCTGTTGCGGAAATCAACCACCCTCCCCTGCCCGTCGGTCAGACGGCCCGCATCCAGAACCTGCAGAAGGATGTTGAAAACGTCCTGATGGGCTTTTTCAATTTCGTCCAGGAGAATCACCGAATAGGGCCGGTGCCGGATAACCTCGGTCAGCTGTCCGCCCTCTTCATAACCCACGTATCCCGGGGGCGCTCCAATCAGACGACTGACGGTATGGCGTTCCAGATATTCGGACATATCCAGACGGACCAGCGCCTTCTCATCGTCAAAAAGAAATTGCGCCAGACTCCGCGCCAATTCCGTCTTACCGACACCGGTGGGTCCCAAAAAGATAAACGACCCTAAGGGCCGGTTGGCATCCGACAGTCCGGAACGGCTCCGCCGGATAGCATCGGAAACTGCCGCCACCGCTTCGTCCTGGTCCACCAACCTCTGATGAATCCGCTCCTCCATCTGGAGCAACTTTTCCGTTTCGGTCTCCATCATGCGGGTAAGCGGAATTCCGGTCCAGCGGGAAACGATTTCCGCAATCTCTTCTTCGTCTACCTCCATCTTTAAAAGTCTTTTGTCTTTCTGAACTTCCGCCAGGCGCTGGTTGGCGCTTTCCAGTTTTTTTATTAATTCCGGAATCCGTCCATACTTTAGTTTGGAAGCTTTTTCCAGGTCTTCTTTTTCAGCCTTTTCGTACTCAACATTACTCTTTTCTATTTCCGCACGGAGAAATTGAATTTCCTGGATGACTTCTTTCTCTTTCTGTCGTTGTTCGAAGAGTTTCTGTCCCTCTGACCGCAATTTTTGTAACTCTTCTTTCAGTTGTTCTAACCGTTCTTTGGAACTACTATCAACCTCTTTTTTTAAAGCCTGTTCTTCTATTTCTAACCGCCGAATCTTTCGTTCTACTTCATCCAGCGGAGCCGGCATACTGTCAATCTCCATCCGGAGACGACTGGCGGCTTCATCAATCAGGTCAATTGCCTTATCCGGCAAAAAACGGTCGGTAATGTAACGGTTGGAAAGGGTGGCGGCGGCAACCAGCGACGAATCTTTAATCGTGACGCCGTGATGCACCTCATACTTCTCCCGTAGTCCCCGCAGTATAGAAATAGTGTCCGTTACCGATGGTTCCCGGACATAGACGGTCTGGAAACGGCGTTCTAACGCCCGGTCTTTCTCAATGTACTTCCGGTACTCATTAAGAGTGGTCGCACCAACCGCCCGTAACTCTCCGCGGGCTAAGGCGGGTTTAAGAAGATTGGAGGCATCAACCGCACCCTCGGCCGCACCCGCACCCACCAGAGCGTGTAATTCATCAATGAAAAGAATAATCCGCCCCTCTTCCTTTCCAATCTCTTTCAGGAGGGACTTAACCCGTTCTTCAAACTGTCCTCGGAAGACGCTTCCCGCCACCAGGGCTCCGATATCTAAACTCAGAACCCTTCGATTCTTTAACGAATCGGGAACGTCCCCCGAGGCTACCCTCTGGGCTAGACCTTCTACAATGGCAGTCTTGCCTACTCCGGCTTCGCCGATTAAGACCGGATTATTTTTGGTGCGCCGGGAAATAACCTGGATAACCCGGCGAATCTCTTCATCCCGGCCAATCACCGGGTCCAACTTATTGGCGCGTGCCAACGCAGTTAAATCCCGGGTAAAACGTTCCAGAGAAGGTCTTTTATCCGCCTCTGTCCCTTCGGCGCCCGGGAATTGCTGTCCGTCCATTAACTCAGTCCCCCTACCTTGCGGATTTCGCCTTTCTTAAGCGGTTTCTGGAGCCGAACCTTCCGGTCAAGTTCTTCTTCCGGCGTATCTTCCGAAATCACCTCACCGTACCGGATGGTAGAAACAGGCACCACCAGAGTCTTATTTTCATCGCCAATCGGACGTTCCACCGTATCCCCGGTATTTTCGTCTATTATCTGCTGGTAAAGTCTCCCATCTACCTTCAATAATACACTGGTTTCGTCCACAACCAATCCCCGAATAACAATCGTGGTGCCTTCGGTATCCCGGGTACGCCATAAAACTAACCGGACACGTTGTTCTTTTAACATCGTTACCCTCCCATTAGTTCCAGCATTTCTTTGACCGCTCTTTCCAACCCCACAAAAACCGCTTTGCCGATGATGGCATATCCGATATTCAATTCTTCAATCTCCGGAATTGACGCAATCGCGGTGACGTTGCGGTAATCCAGACCGTGACCAGCCGCGACTTTTAGCCCCGATTCTTCAGCCATCTTTGCACCCTGTTTAATCCGGTCAAGTTCGGCTACTCTTTCTTTTTCGTCAAGGGCATCCGCATACCTTCCGGTATGGAGTTCCACCGACCAGGCTCCGGATTCCTTTGCCGCCTTAATCTGAACCGAATCAGCGTCAATGAACAAACTTACCGGTATCCCGTTCTCTACAAAACGGCTGACTACTTTTTTAAGATGGCTAACCTGTTCTGCCACCGCTAATCCCCCCTCGGTGGTCAATTCTTCTCTTCGTTCGGGAACCAGGGTAACCCAGTCGGGTTTTTCCCGCAGGGCAATCTTAATAATCTCTTCGTTAGCCGCCATTTCTAAATTTAACCTGGTCTTTATCACCTGGCGTAAAAGAGACAAATCCCTTTCCTGAATATGCCTGCGGTCTTCACGAAGGTGGCAGACGATGCTGTCGGCACCGGCCATTTCGGCAACCAAAGCCGCGGTTACCGGCTCAGGCTCCCTGCCCCGGCGCTGCTGTCTTAAAGTAGCCACATGGTCAATATTAACGCCTAATTTCATCTTAGGGGTTCCCCCTCACCTCATTTCTTGATATGCTGGCGTGATTTACCCGTAATATTGGGCAAATTGATTTCAATGTGGCAGACGTAAAACCAGACAAAGGTAGCCACCATCAACGCTAAAATCTTTAATCCCAGATTATTTCTGATGACTGCCTGAAACTGTTGTGAACTTCCTTTTTTCATTGTGCTTTTTCCTCTTAATCATAAAGGCATCGGACAATATTTTAGTCAGCCTTTCCGGGGTCAGATAAAAGATAAATTGCCCATCCTTCGCCAACGAGACAACCCCCTTCTCTTCCGACACTACGATTACCAGACTGTCGGTCTGCTCGGAAAGTCCTAAGGCTGCCCGGTGTCTGGTTCCCAGGGCGGGGTCAAGGTCGGTTCTTTCGGAAAGAGGCAGAAGACAACCGGCGCCGGCAATCTTATTCTGGGCGATGATGGCTGCTCCGTCGTGTAAAGGACTTCCGGGATGGAAGATGGTCAAAAGCAGTTCCTCACTGATATCGGCTTCCACCAATTTACCGGATGGCAGATAATCTGCCAGACCCACTTTCCTTTCTATGGCGATGAGCGCACCCTTCCGCTCCTGAGCCAGCCGGAAGACCGCCGTAACAATTCTGTCTATCTTTTCCGCACTAAGTCCGGAAACTTCACCCATGAAACCTGTCTCACCCAGACGCACCAAGGCATTCCGAAATTCGGGCTGGAAGATAATAAGAATGGCCAGGGCTCCGAAAGCCAGAACTTTTTCCAAAAACCAGTTCAGCCCGCGTAAACCCAGAATCCGGGAAAGAAACATCGCCAGAAAGATAATAATCAGCCCTTTCAGTAACTGCACCCCTTTGGTTCCCCGGATAATCAGGAAGAGGTAATAAAAGAGAACCGCCAGAACAGCGATGTCCAGAAGGTCAATCCAGGAGAATTCCCAGGCAGAATTAAACATTTTTCTTAGGGGCCCTTACCTCTCGTAAAGAATCAATAAACAGGCGGTTCTCGTCCGGAGTACCAATAGTTAGACGTATGTACCGCGGGTATAGTTTCGGATTATCAACCGGTCGTACAATCACTCCCTTTTCTTCCAGACGTTTACAGATTTCCGGGGCATTCTTCTGGAAATCAATCAGGATAAAGTTGGCTTCGGTCGGAATATACGAAATTTTCATCTCCGAAAGTTTCTGGTACAAAAGATGCTTGCCGGTCCGGTTATTTTCCAGGCTTTTGTCCACATACTTCCGGTCATCCAAAGCGGCTGTCGCAGCTACCTGGGCCGGAAGAGTGGTATTGAACGGCGGCCGGATTTTATTCATTTCGTTAACGATGCTGTCATCCGCAATACCGTAACCAATCCGCAGGGCCGCCAGACCGTAGAGTTTGGAAAAGGTCCGCGCCACCAATAACGGCCGTCCGGAAAAAAAGGAAATCCCGCTTTCAAAATCCCGGTCTTCAACGTATTCCGCGTACGCCTCGTCCAGAATTATAATGACCCGGTCCGGTATGGCCGAAAGAAAATTCTTTAATGCTTCCTTTTTGATGAGGGTTCCGGTGGGATTGTTGGGGCTCCCCAAAATAATCGCCTTGGTCTTTTCTGAAGTTTTCTGTTCCATTGCTTTCAGGTCATAGGCAAACCCCTCTTTCAGCGGGACCTTTACCGGTGTACCGCCGCTCATCAGAACTAAGATTTCGTAGATGGAAAAGGTGGGTTCCGGCAAAAGGACCTCTTCGCCGGGATACAGAAAAGTCAGGAGAGCCAGAGCCAGTACCTCACTGCTTCCGCTGCCCAGAATAACTTCGGTTGGCTTGATACGATACAGAGCGGCTAATTTTTGCCTGAGTTCCTCGCCGGTCCCTTCCGGATACCGGTTTATCTGAGGCAAAATATTGGTAATAGCCTTTAACGCCAACGGCGAGGGACCCAAAGGATTTTCGTTGGACGCTAATTTAACTACCCTGTCCAGCCCTTTTTCTTTAAGGAGAACCGCAATCGGTTTCCCGGGCCGGTACGGAGAGATTCCCTTGAGCACCGGTCTGACCAGAGTCTCAACTATGGAAAACATCCTTTTTCCTTTCTTGCCAACCTGACTTGTCTTTATGAGTAGGGGTCGGATTCATCCGACCCGCGGGTTCGATAAATCGAACCCCTACAGAAGCCCCATCTTCTTTTTGGCTTCCTGCAGTGTTCCCGAGACGACGGCCCTTACCTTGGCGTTGCCTTCTTCAACAATCCGCTTAACTTCGCCGGAATCCTTTTGAAGATTCTTCCTTTTTTCCTGGTACGGTGCCAGGAATTGAACCAGGATTTCAATCACCCTCTTCTTGCAATCGGTACAACCTAAAGAAGCGGACTGACAATCCGCCTTAATCTTTTCCGCCTCTTTGCCGTTATAAAGGAAATGGAGACCGAAAATTGGACAGGCATCCGGATGGCCCGGGTCCTTCCGATAAGGCCTTAAAGGGTCGGTAAACATCGTGGCCACTTTTTTCTTAATCTCATCCGGAGTATCAGAAAGGTAGATGGCGTTCCCGTAAGACTTACTCATCTTCCGGCCGTCGGTTCCCAAAACCTTTGGCGTCGGAGTCAGGACCGCCTCCGGCTCCGGGAAGAGATTCCCGTAGAGATAATTAAACCGGCGCACAATCTCCCGCACTAATTCTAAATGCGGAATCTGGTCTTCGCCCACCGGTACCTTTTCCGCTTTGAAAGAGATGATGTCTGCAGTCTGCAAAACCGGATACCCCAAAAATCCGTAATTGGTTATCTCCTTGTCCGATAACTGGGCAATCTGCTCTTTGTAGGTCGGACACCGTTCCAGCCAGCCCAACGGCGTAATCATTGAAAGGAGCAGGTGGAGTTCTGAAATTTCCGGGACCCGGGACTGAATAAAAACCGTAGCCTTCTTCGGGTCAATGCCGAACGAAAAAAAGTCCAGCAGCATTTCCGAAACGTTCTCCCTGATGCCGGAAGGGTCCTGGTAATCGGTGGTTAAAGCGTGTAAATCCGCAACTTCGTAGAAACACTCATATTCGTCCTGGAGCCGCACCCAGTTGGAAAGCGCACCGGCCAAATGACCGAGATGGAGTTTACCGGTGGGCCGCATCCCGCTCAAAATCCTTTTCATAATTCCTTTGTCGTGGAGATAAGGGGAGTTGAACCCCTAACCTCCTGCGTGCAAAGCAGGCGCTCTCCCATTGAGCTATATCCCCATTACAAAACATAGTAGCATATTAGCGAAAAATAGTAAATATAGTATAATATAACGGCTTTATGCAAATATGGCGGGTGATTGACACGGCTGGCAACAACGGCCGGTGGAATATGGAGTTTGACCTGAAACTCCTCTCCTCTCTTGAAACGGAGGATATTCCGCCGACTTTAAGGTTTTACCGGTGGGAGCCGCCCGCGGTCTCTTTGGGCGCAACCCAGAAACCGGAAGAAGAAATCAACCTGGACTTCTGCCATAAAAACGGCATTGACGTCGTCAGGCGTCCCAGCGGAGGCGGCGCCATCTTCCACCAGGATGAAATCACCTATTCCTTTGTCGCCCGGACTTCTGACCACAAAACCTTCCACGACCTGCTGACTTCTTATTACACCATTATTGAAGGCTTGGAAAAAGGCTTGGAAAAGATTGGGGTTCACGCAGAGATACGGGGCGGGAAAAGTTGTGGTCCGGAAAGATACTTGCCCTGTTTTGCTCTCTCCAGCCGGCACGACCTGGTGGTCGGCAATAAAAAGATTATCGGCAGTGCCCAACGCCGGAAAAAGAAAATGTTCTTACAGCATGGTTCCATACCGTTTTCTTACGAACCATCGCTCATTACCAAAATCTTTCTCCGCCCCGAAACCTTTTTTGAAAAGGCTACTTCTCTTGCGGAAGTTTTGGGCCATCACCCGGATGAAGAAGAAGTAAAAAAGGCTCTAACGGAAGGCTTAGAAGAAATCCTGGAAATTAAATTCCTCTCTTGAGCATTACAAATGCTGGGTAAATACTCAGTGAACACCGTATGTCATTGCGAGAAGCGACACGGGTCCCCTTACCGTTGGATCGGTAAGGGAGCAATCTCATTGAGATTGCCACGTCACAAACTACGTTTCTCGCAACGACAGAATGCGTCGGATTGCCGCGCCAAAATACGGCTCGCAATGACGTAGTTGAGTGAGGATTTACGACAAATCTTTGCTTTGAAACGCTTCGCGTACATCTCTTCTATCCAGTCTCTCACAGGTAGCTTCCACTTTTGTTTTGGATTAGGGATATTTTTAATGAGACTCTTCGGACTCAGCCCTAATTCTTTTGCCATCTGAATATGTCTTATGGAAAGACGACATTTTTTGTAAGCCTCTTTCCACAATTCTTCTCTTTGCTCGTTTTTTACCATGACCATCCCAAAACAATTATTTACTTCTGGCCTTCTTTCTTACCTTCCTCCTGCTGATAACCCGGTTTCCAACCAGGAGCACTGGTTACGGTCTTGACCGCCAGGTCCTCAATCATCCTGTAAGCTGATTCCAACTGCTTGGAAAGCTTCGTAATCTCTATTTCCTGTTGCGTTACCGTCCTCTCCAGAGATTCTATTTTGGCCAGCAATACATTCTTTTCTCCGGCAAACCCGCTTTTCAGTAATTCCTCACTGTTGTGTGCCTCTTTCTGTACTTTTTCTGTGGTTTCCTTAACAGCCTTGTTTAACGCTGTCTCCAGTTCTTTGGGGAAATTCTCCATCTTTTTACTCAGCTGATTTATCTCTTCTTCCCTTTCGGCCAGTGTTTTTTCTTTATCAGATAGTTCTTTTTCTTTCTCTTCCTTTTCAGTCTGAAATTTCCTCTCTAATTTCAGTTGTTCATCCTTTAACTGATCCTTTGCTAACTGTTTTTCCCGGTTAAAATCATACCGAAATTCCTCTTGTTCTCTTTCACGTTTCTTTTTTTCCGCTGTCTCCTGTTCCTTAGCCTCTCCTTCGTGTCTTTTCTTTTCTTCTTCCCATGCTTCCTTTGTCTTCTGAATCTCCCGGCTCAGTTCTTCCCTCTTTTGAGCCATTTCACACTCAAACTCTTCGCGTTTTTTGTTCTGGACCTCTATCAAAGTAGTTAGAGTCTGGACAGACTTTTCAATCTCATAAATTTCTTGCAGTCCCTTTTCCTTAACCTCAATAGCCTCTTGAATATCCTTAAATTTCTTAACCTCTTCTTCCATCCGGTCAGAGATTTCGGTAAGCAACTTCCCAATCTCCAGCTTCAAACTGCTAATTCCCTTTACCACTCCTTCAGTTGATAAGGAACTGGCAATCATGGTAACTTCTTCTGCTCTTTTCTCTTCCATCCTCTTCTCCGGCTTAATTTCTGACTTTTCCCTCATCTTTTTAAGGAGTGCGTTATATGCTTCCAGCATTTCCTTTTTGGTACTGGTTATAGATACCTTTTCCTCCTTTTCTTTCTTCTCAGCCATAGTCCTCCTTTTTGGAAACCTTAACTGTTATCTTTACCAAACTTCCCAAATCTTTATCAAAAGCATACCACAAATTATTAGCAGAGTCAAAATTACGGGAGAGCCACCTCGCGGATTTGGACCGCGGACCTGAGCATTACGAATGCCCTGCTCTATTGCTGAGATAAGGTGGGGGGGGTCGCAATGACTGCGGTCAGGCTAACAGGGGTTGCAAATACTGGCCGGTGTAGGATTTGGAATTCCGGGCGACCCCTTCCGGCGTTCCGGTAGCCACCACGTAACCACCTTGGTCTCCGCCCTCCGGACCCAGGTCAATAATGTAATCTGCGGTTTTGATAACATCCAGGTTGTGTTCAATAACTACTACCGTACTCCCTTTGTCAACCAATTTATTTAAAAGGTTGAGCAGTTTCTGAATATCGGCAAAGTGCAGGCCGGTCGTCGGTTCATCTAAAAGATATAAGGTCCGTTCACTTCCTTTGCGGGCTAATTCCGTAGATAGTTTTACCCGTTGAGCCTCTCCGCCGGAAAGGGTGGTGGCGGGCTGGCCTAATTCCAAATAACCCAGACCGACTTCGTTCAGGATGTTTACCTTGGCAGTGATGCCGGGGATGTTTTTGAAGAACTCCACCGCTTCCTGAATCTGCATCTTCAGAACGTCCGCGATGCTTTTGCCTTTATATAATATTTCCAGGGTCTCCCGGTTGTAACGGGTGCCGTGGCAGGACTCGCAGGGAACGAAGATATCCGTCAAAAAGTGCATTTCAATCTTGGTTATTCCGTCTCCCTCACAGGCTTCGCAGCGGCCGCCCCGGACGTTAAAACTGAATCTGCCCGGAGTGTAGCCCCGCAGACGTGATTCCGGGAGCCGGGTGAAAAGGTCCCGGATGCCGGTAAAGAGGTTGGTATAGGTGGCCGGGTTGCTGCGCGGGGTCCGGCCAATCGGAGACTGGTCAACCTCAATTACCTTGTCAATGAGATTATAGTTGACTATCTCCTTATGTTTTCCGGGTCTTTCCCTGCTTCCGTAAAGAAGCCGGCGCAGACCTTTGTGCAAAATTTCGTCCACCAGGGTGCTTTTACCGGAGCCGGAAACACCGGTAATACACACCAGAACGCCCAGGGGAATTTTTACGTTGATTTCCTTGAGATTAAATTCTGCCGCTCCTTTGACTTCAAGATACTTTTCGCGGTCAATTGGTCGCCGTTTCTTCGGAACCGGAATCTTCAGTTCGCCTTTAAGATATTTACCGGTAAGGGAATCCGGGGTTGACAGAATCGCGGAAAGCGGACCCGATGCTACTACTTTTCCACCGTGAATTCCGGCGCCGGGTCCCAAATCAACCACGTATTCCGCGCTCCGAATCGTGGTCTCGTCATGCTCAATCACCACAACCGTGTTGCCTAAATCACGGAGTTCTTTTAACGTGGCTAACAACTTCCGGTTGTCCCTCTGGTGAAGTCCGATGCTGGGTTCATCCAGAATGTAGAGAACTCCGACCAGTCCGCTGCCCACCTGGGTTGCCAGACGAATCCGCTCGCCCTCCCCTCCGGAAAGGGTATGGCCGATCCGGTCCAAGGTCAGGTAGTCTAAACCCACGGAAACCAAAAACTGGAGCCGGTTTTTAATCTCTTTGATAATCTGGTTGCTGATTAATTTTCGTCGGGCGTCTAATTTCAGTCTGGAAAAAAAATCCTGTGCGGATTCTATCGACAAGCGGCAGACTTCCCAGATATTCTTACCGCCGACCAATACCGCCAGGGATTCGGGTTTCAGGCGTGCTCCAATACATTCCGGGCAGGGAACCTCCTGCATATAACGGGCTAAGTCCTCCCTCCGGTATTCGCTTTCCGTCTCCAGGTAACGTCTTTTCAGATTATGGATAACGCCTTCAAATCCATATTCTTCGCTTCCGTAAAACAATACTCGTTTCTGGTTTTCGGTCAGGTCACAAAAACGGTCATCGGCAGAAAAACCCATCTTATTAGCCAGTCTGCGCAAAAGCCGCCGGTAGTAGAAGAACAACCCCTTACCACCCGGTTCCTGCCAGGGTTTAATCGCGCCTTCACGGAAAGTCTTGCGCTTATCCGGAATCACCAGGTCCGGGTCAAAGACAATCTGAGTACCTAACCCCTTACAGGCAGAACAGGCGCCGTAGGGACTATTGAAAGAAAACATCCGGGGGGTGAACTCTTCAAAACTGGCTCCGCACTTGACACAGGCGTACCGCTCGGAAAAGAGAACGTCCCCTAGTTTCATTAAACCTTTACCCAATTTTACCGCGGTCTCCACCGATTCGGTAATCCTCTGTTTTTCCGAAGGAGAAACGACTAAATCGTCAACCAGAACGTCAATACGGTGAATCTTATACCGACCCAGTTTTATCTCATCGCTGACTTCGTAAAATTTGCCGTCTACCCGGACCCGCAAAAAACCCGCTTTGGCAATCTGGGAGAAGACTTCCTGATATTCTCCTTTGCGGCCGCGGACTAAAGGTGCCAGAATTTGAACCGGAGTTCCTTTGGGCAAGCCTAAAATCCTATCGGTAATCTCCTGGACGGTCTGACGGCTGATTTCCTTCCCGCACTTCGGACAATGGGGAATACCCACCCGGCTGAACAGTAATCGCAGATAGTCGTAAATCTCGGTAATCGTCGCAACCGTAGAACGGGGGTTGGCACTCGCCCGCCTCTGCTCAATTGCAATGGCCGGCGGCAATCCCCAGATATGGTCCACGTCTGGTTTCTGGAGTTGCTCCAAGAACTGCCGGGCATAAGCGGAAAGGCTTTCAATGTACCGGCGCTGACCTTCCGCATACAGGGTATCAAACGCCAACGAGGACTTGCCGCTTCCGGATATCCCGGTAATTACAATCAGTTTGTTGCGGGGCAGATCCAGATTAATGTTCTTCAGGTTGTGCTCCCGGGCGCCCCGAATGACAATCTTCTCTTCCATTGTTTAAGGCGGGGTAGTATAAAGATTGGTGGCTGGTCTTAAAAAGTAGGGCAAACCTTCAGGTTTGCAAGGCTAAAGCCTTGCCCTACGAAATTGATGATTCTTCTTCGCTGGTACTAAGGGGTTGACACAGAATAAAGTTGACTATTTGGAGTCCCGGATTTGAGGTTAGTGCAAGGCGCGCCGAAGGTTCTGTGC
>CAZVUE010000003.1:0-23120 GCA_964630335.1 uncultured bacterium
TTGGGTTTTAGGAATATTTCCAGGCAATCCTCCCGGCACAGAACAGCATCATGTTCTGTTAGCGTTGCCCACAAATCTTTGTCCGTTGCTTCCATTGCAATATAAAGGTAATCCTCGTCCCAGCAGAGCCTGGCAGTAGTTGGAGAAAAGGCCGGAGGATGTGTTTGGAGTCCTTTGGACCCACGCCCAAGATGGTAAAAGTGAATCTTTTCAGTACGTTGCCAGCAAGTCTCGTTGATGATTCCATCAATCTTTGGCGGTATGTCTGTATATTGACACCTATATTCTCTTGCCGCACATTCTCCGACGCTACCACTCAAGGTTTTAACCAGTAAAGGGATTAAGACATACAGTACCAATTTTAAACGGAATTTGTATAACATTTATTCCCTCCTCCTAATGAGAGATTTATCGGATACTTCCCGTATTTTTCCACGGTTTCCATCATAACCAAAAAATTCTGCGGTTTTACCGTGGAGGTAATGCTGTTACTGGAGGAAAGAATATGTCCACCTTTATCTGAAACTTTAAAGAGGAGATTTTTGGTCTCTTCTATTATTTCTTCCGGGCTAAACCGACACAGGTGGTCAACGCTTACATTACCAATAACACAAAGAGTGTTCCCGTATTTTTCTTTAACCAAATTCAAATCCATTCCTGCATCCGGCTGCAAAGGCCCTAAACCATCAATGCCGGTTTGAACAAGCCGATCAATTATTTCCCAGATGTTTCCGCAGGTATGGATGATACAATACGCACCGAGTTTCTTTATCTCCTTCACTACCCGGCTGATTCCCGGTAAAAGATACTCTTCAAAAGCCTTAGGTGAGATAAATGTCCCCTTTTTGCCCGCATAGTCATCCCCCAGAATAATTATTTCAATCCCTTCTTTTATTAACCGGCGATAAAGTTCAATATAATATTCTTCACCAATCTTGACCAGTTTCTTAACCAGGTCTGGTCTTAAAGCAAAATCCAGCATCAGTCTTTCCATTCCAGCCCTTAGATACTGTGCTGGCGCAAAACCGGTTTCACCAACAAAAGCAATGGCTTTTTTATCTTTACATCTTTTAATTATTCCCTTAATTTCATCGAGTAAATGCGGCTCGTTAGGATTGGGGGGAGTATAACTGAGCAAATCCTGTTCAGATTCTATCCTCGGTGGATTGACAGGAAAGGGCATCAGTTCCGTAGTGAAAACCTGGATAGCTTCCCATTTATCCCGAAAAGTTCTCCTCTCCTTATCAATCCAGTCCATTTCCTGGCTTTGACTGCTGAATAATTCACAGACAATAACATCCTGGGGTGATTCGGCGACAAATTCCGCATAAGTTTTACCGGGGGAGAGCGTTTCAACAACCTTCTGGTCAATAAAGAGTTCCATTAAAGGAACCCGGTCAGGAACCTTTCCTGCAAGCGCCTTAAAAACTCTTTCCCTTGAATTCATCATAAAATCTCTTTCTTGGCTTTTTCGATTACTTTTCTCGTCTTCATAATTTTATCCGGGTCAACCGCCGGTTTCTGGTATTGAGAGATTAACTCCTCTACTTTCCTTTTTGCTTTTGTCAATATTTTTTCTTCGCTTTCCGGTGTCCAGCCTTCCGGATTAAAAAGTTCCGGTTGCCAGAGGCAGGAACGGAAATTCTTAAGGGTATGTTCTGTCTCTAAGTAGTTCTTCTGGATTCCAAATCCGACATCTAAAATCGTTTCCAAGCCAATCATCTTTTCATTGACCACCGGAGGCTCCAAAAACTTCAGCCCCCCGGCGAACTCCCGGTCCAGAAGGAACTGAACCGGGCTGAGAGTAAGACCTGCTTCAATATGGCCTATACCCAATTCCGGATGATAACCGGTAAAGGCTGCAATTGTCATAGCAAGGTAGGCTTTTTCCAGAGTAGTATAAAACCCGGGTAATTTGGACGGAGACCATTCTCCAATCCCTGGAGAAACAGAAGTACCAAGCAGTTTTCTGATAAACTCGCAGACCGCAAACCGGCGAATTAGAGAATCGGATAACCAATAAATTACCTCGCCGCTTCTCATATTCATTGTTCCGGTTAAGACCATTCCGGTCAGAGGTATTTTGGGATTTAAAGACCGGGCCGAAATCCACAGCGCAATAAATTCAGCCGCAGTTAAAACGATGCTTCCGGCAGTTGTCACAGGCATGTTTACCCCACTAATCGCCATACTATAAACTTTTGCCGGATAATTGCCTGATTTAACCATATAAACAAATCTATCAGCAATCTCTTTACTTAATTTCAAGGGAGTAGCAAAACTTATATTGGCCAACCAGTGCCAGTAAGGGTCCTTAATGCCAAAGATTTCTGCTATTTCTGTTAAATACTCGGCCTGCCGGATATCCTGGAGATAGACCCCCCGGGGGTTATGGCTATGTTCCAATAAAAGGAGAGCCGCTTCCAAGGGTTCAATCGGTGAGGGGACATCAGAAAGAATAAGAGTGTGACCAACACCCTGTTCCGGATGGAGGACCTCACCCAATTTTACCAGTCTGATAAAGTCAGCCTTGTTTCCCGGTCTCTTTTCCTTCTTATCATCGTCATAAAAGAAAGTGGCTAAAGGATGGAAGAGACAGGGAGGGGAAGGGGCGGTGAATTCATTGGGAGATTTTAATGGAGGGACATAGCCGGAGTATAAGACCTCCTGATTTTTACCCCTTATCTTCTCCCGCCACGCTGCTTTGTCTTCTTTTCTAATCTCCTCGACAAATTCCTGGACCATTTTCTTAGGGAACTTTGCAATTTCCTGTTCGTAATCTACCTTAGCGCCCCTCTCTTCCAGTGCCTTCAATATTTCTTTATTCTGGCACTTCATCCCCAATTGCTCCAGAATCTTGAGGACACCTTCTTTTAAAAGTTCTAAATCCCTATCTTTTAGAATTTCATACATATCAGCCTCCTCTGGGTAGAGAAAACATTTTCTGATACACAAGGCAGGCATTGCCTATCAGGACTGCGTTCTCACCAAGTTTACCTTTTACTATCTCTATCTTTCTCCGTTTGTCTTTGAAGACCGCCTGCTGGAATTCTTCTTGAATCAAGGCAAGAAAGATACCCGGGTCCGATTCGGCCACGTAGCCGGTAAGAACGACCATGTCCGGGTCCGCATAATTCACGATGCTGGCGATAGTCTTGCCCAAGTAGCAACCTGCCTCCTGAATAATCTTGAAGGCAACGCCGTTTCCCTTTTTGGCTGTTTGAAAGACCATTTTCATCGCCTGGCGTTCAGGCAGGTCAGATATCTTTGGTAAGGATTCTCTTACTCTTCTTAAGATAGCACTTCCCGATGAGATGGTCTCTAAGCATCCCCGGCGACCGCAGCGGCAGAGTGGACCATCCGGAAGGACTAAAGTATGGCCTATCTCGCCTTCCATCTGATGGATTCCGTAAAGGAGCCGGCCATCCAGGATGGTGGCAGAACCGATGCCTGCATCTATATCCACCGCAACCATGTGTCGGGAAGGCTTTCCAATACCGAACCAGTACTCACCCAGAGCCATAGCCCGGCCTTCGTTATCTACAAATGTTGGCAGTCCCATTGTTTTTTCAAGGATACTTTTTACCGGAAGGTTACGCCACTTCAGGTGTGCGGAATAGACCAACGAACCTATCTGACTATCTACTATTCCTTCAAAACTGGCGCAGAGTGCACATATTTTTTCTTTCGGAATAGAGATCTGAGAGAGAAGCAGATCTACCTGTCTTCTGAAGTTTTGGAAAACCAACTTCTGGCCCTTTTCCGGCCGCGTTGGATAGGAAATTTTCTTCTGGATGTTGCCTTCAAGGTCTAAAATGGCTATCTTTGTCTCCAGGACAAAGAAGGCGGCGCTGATTACATATCCGGTTTTTGGATTAAAGCGTAAGACAACGGGTGGGCGTCCAATTCTGGACCTACCTTGACCCGCCTCTTTGATTACCCCCTGCTCTTTTAACCGCCTGGTGACGTTGACTATGGTTCCAGGGCTTAAGCCCGTCTTCCTGGAGATATCCGCCTGGGAGATATTAGATTGATTTCTGATAAGGCTTAAGACCAGCCTGGTATTCCAGTCTTTCATGGAGTCGCGGTCAGCCGTTCTCTTCCCGTTGTTTCTTTCCCCGGGAAGGGAGAATCCATTAATTTTATTCATTGAATAAATACATTATACGTAAAACTATCCTTTTGTCAAGTTCAAGGTCACGACGAGAAGAAATTGTCTAATAGGTCGGCAACATCCTTCCTCACGCTGGCTGGATAGTGAATAACGTAATCCTCAGATTGTTGTTGAAGATTGTCCAAATTGCGAAAAGTGACAACGTCTCTTGGATTAACCCCTCGCCGACGCATCAGATATACTAAATCATAGAGCGCTTGTTTCCCGGGGGCAATCAAGGTATCACCAGGAGGAGCATATACCGGTTTCTTTACCGTTACAAAAACGAAGCGGCCCAACGGAGTTTTTCTCTCTCTGGAACGGTTATGTCGACGATCCGTAAAACAGGTAAATGTTGTAGGAACCTGCGTTATCATTCCATGCTGAAACAAAGCATAATCTGACGTTATGTATGCATGCGCATCCAGATACCGAACCAGGTCTGCCGGTGTTACCCCGTTCGGTACGCCGTAAATACCGCGTGCGTACCTTACAAGCGCACGGCGCTTGGTGAGCCGTTCCAATTCCACATTTAAAACATGGTGAGACGTGTTGGCAATATTTGCCAGTTCAGAAACTGTGAAGAGCTTTTTTCCATGAACCAGCTGCTCGTCCAAATACTGTTGCCATTTCAAGGTCTTCATATTATTTCGCCAACCAAATCACGTGTTTCCACATGTATACGATTCAAAACGGCAATTATCTTGCTCTCGACCATGTCCGCTTCTGAAGCAGTCAGAAATACAACTCCGTCGCAGGTTTTCACAATCGGTGCATCAAGACATTCGATGCGCGTGATATCCACCGGGATCTCAATGCTACTTCCGGGGACATCCCTTTTGTAAAAAGCAAGTTCGATTATCTTGATGATATCAGATTCAGCGTCAGGACCAGTTGCAGGCTTCACCGTTCCTTCATAACCGTATTCTCGGTTCACTTCTGGAAGTAGCTTTGTTTTGAATAATACGATGAGTTCCTGTCGTTTTTCCTCCAGTCTTCCCTGCCAGTGATAATCCAAGTCAGTGGATGTGCGGGCGCTTGTATCCAACAGCCGGTATCTGAAGCCGCCAATCAATAATAACCGGTTTCCTGCTGGATTGGTGGCAACAATTTTCGCCGCCATTTTTTGTATTTCTTCAATAGTTTGTTGTTTGTCCATTCTATGTCACCAAATACAACACATTTGTTGTATAATATTACATCATCCTTTTTTCGCTTGTCAAGCGGTCGTTCGCTGAAGGCGAACGACTTATGGTAATATATTTTTAAGGAGAGCCTTTATGCAAAAAGGATTTGTCTTTGACCCCAGGATTATCCGTTCACCCTGGGCTGATTTTTACGGAAAAGAGATTGAAACATCCCTACAAGCCTATCCGGATAATTACCTCAAAGAAATTAGCGCTGCCGGTTATAACGCCATCTGGCTCCACCTGGTTTTAAGGGAGAGCGTACCTTCCAAACTCTTTCCGGATAATGCCACCAAAAAAAACAGGATATCCTGTCTGAACCGTCTGGTGGAAAAGGTGGGCCGATTCGGGATTAAGGTCTACTTCTACTTTTGCGAACCGCGCAGTCTGAAACAGGAAGACCCATTCTGGAAAGACCACACGGAATTAAAGGGTCAGCCGATGACCTTTTCCGGACTGAACAAAGAGTTTGATGGATGTTATATCAGCCTCTGCACCAGTACCCCGGCAGTCAGGGAGTATTTAGAGGAGAGTTCTTATAATCTCTTCCAAGCGGTACCGGGTCTGGGTGGTGCGTTTCTGATTACCGCCAGCGAGTACCACACCCACTGTTACTCCCATTTCCCCCTGCCCCAGAAGAACTTTACGGAACCGGATATGGCAAAATGGGCGCAAATGAAATTTGTTTGTTCCCGGTGTGTCCAACGCGACCCGGGTGAGGTGGCTGCCGAGGTTATTACCCTAATCAACCGCGGAATCAAAAGCGCTTCTTCCCAGGCAAAGACCATCGCCTGGAGTTGGTCCTGGTATATCCTGGAGCCTGACCCGCAAAAAACCCTGATTAGACTCTTGCCTAAAGATGTTGTCCTGATGTCTGACTTAGAACGGGGTGGGTACATCTATCTCAACCGCAAACGTTATCCCGTGGACGAATACAGTTTCTCCTGCATTGGTCCCTCACCCAGATTCAAGAAACAGACGGCTATTGCGAAGAAGCGCGGGCTGAAGATGATGGCAAAGATTCAGGTTGGCACCACCCACGAATTCCTCGCTATTCCTTACCTGCCGGTGCCGTATCTTTTAGCGGAAAAACTGAAAAGAATGGCGCGCATGAAGGTTGATGGCTACTTGGGCTGCTGGATCTTCGGCGGTGACCCATCGCCAATGTCCAGACTGGCCGGGATGATGTCCCGCTTGTCCCAGCCTTCACCGGCAGACGCGGTCAAGGAACTTGCCCGGTCAGAGTTCGGAGAAAAAAGCGCCCGCTCTGTATGTAAAGCCTGGCGCAAATTTTCCGACGCCTGGCAGGAGTATCCTTTCAGTATCCCGTTTGTCTACTGGGGACCCATCAACTATGCGTCTGCCTACCCCCTCTCCCTCAATCTTACCCGGGAACGCCGGATACCCAGCTGGCTTCCTCTCCCCCGCGACGAAAAAGGGCACCTGAAACTTAGCGACAACAATCCAGATGAATGGATTAAACCCTTTACTTCCGGAGTAGTCGTTTCCGCCTTTCAGAAGATTTTGAAAGGCTGGGAAAAAGGGGTAGACCTCTTAAGGCAGGCAATAGAAAAAGACCGGAAAAACCCTGCCCTTCAGAACGAGCTGGTAATAGCTCGGCACATCGCTCTTTCTGTACGGAGCACCATCAACATCATCCGGTTTTATGACCTCCTTCAGCGTTGGGAAAAGAATAAGGCACGCCTGCGTGCCGAAACGCCGCACTTCGGCGTGCAGGCACGTCCGGATAAGGTTCTGTCTGCCAAGCTAAAGAAGATTCTGGGAGAAGAAATATTAAACGCCCAGGAAGATAAAGAACTGGTCAAGGCTGAGCCACGTTTAGGTTTTCATCCGGAGGCACACGTCCATCTTTTCACGCCGGACGACCTTGACTACAAAATCTCCCTGGCCCAAGACACCCTCTCCAAATTGCGTATTTGACAGCCTCTTTTTTTAAGGGTATAATTTTTGCTTTACCCATGCAGATTATCAGCCGGGGTGTGGTTTTTAAGGGTGAAAAGGACTCTGCAAAACAGAGTTGCGCCTTTCCTAATATCTGTGTCTTACCCTCCGGAAGGTGGATATGCGCCTGGCGGGCGGCTCCTTTTAAAGCCGCTACTACCGGACAACAGGTACTATTGTCCTGGTCGGACAACCAGGGGAAATCCTGGTCAGAACCAATCGCACCATTCACACCCCTTTCCGTAAACGGTAAATTAGGCACATTTCGCGGAGTCGGATTAACCAGTCTGGGAGGTAACCGGGTTCTAAAGACCCGCGAAAATACGCGGGTCCTGGCGGCATTGTGCTGGGTGGACCATTCTGACCCTTCCTTACCGTTCTTCAACGAAGAGACCGAAGGGCTTCTGGATTCCCGTATCTTTTTAGCCCGGTCAGACGATGGCGGAGTAACCTGGTCTAAGCCGGAGATAGTAGATACCACTCCTTTCAATATCCCCACACCCATTACCGGACCGGTTCTCCTTCTGCCTGACGAAAGATGGGCTTGCCAGTTTGAACTGAACAAGACCTATTACGATACCGCGGTCTGGCGCCACTCCTCGGTGATGCTCTTCTCTTCTGACCACGGAACGACCTGGCCAGAACATACCATTATCAGCCATGACCCGGAAAACCGGATTTTCTACTGGGACCAGAGACCAGCGCTCCTGGTTGACGGAACACTCCTTGACCTCTTCTGGACCTATGACAATCATCAGGCGACCTACCTCAATATCCATGCCCGGCAGTCTAAAGACAGCGGAAGAACCTGGTCGGAAATCTGGAACACCGGTGTCCCGGGACAACCCGCACCGCCGGTATCTCTGAAAGATGGCAGAATTGCGATGGTCTACGTAGACCGTACTTCCGCTCCGGTGATTAAAGTGCGCGTGAGCCAGGACCTTGGCCAAACCTGGCCCGTAGAGACGGAAAATCTCATCTACCAGAAAGAGACCGTGTCTCAAACCCAGCGTAAGAAGAGAATGCAGGACGCCTGGCAGGAAATGGGAAAGTTTTCGGTGGGACTGCCGAATACCGCTTCTTTACCTGACGGCGGATTCCTGGTGGTCTATTACGCCGGTCCAGAGACCGATTGTACCGACATTCAGTGGACCCGCCTCGAACCTTGAAAGTCCTTGCCAATCCTATGGCAAGGGGACCCGTATTCCTATAGATAGTAAACAGGAATCCATGAAAGCAAATCCTTTTGCTGATTTAAAATTATCCCAGATGATGTTAGGCACGGCCCAGTTTGGCTTATCCTACGGTATCGCCAACCGCTCAGGCCAACCCTCTTACGAGACAGTCCGGGATATTATCGCCTGCGCCTACCAGGGAGGAGTCACCTGCCTTGACACCGCTGCTGGCTACGGCACCAGCGAAGAGGTTATCGGAAAGGCTCTTTCGGAATTAGGTCTCCAGGACAAAGTTGTGGTGATAACCAAGATAATGAGACACCTTCCGCACAAAAACATCTCCTCAAAAGATGCGGATAATCTGGTTAGAGACTCGGTCTTACTCTCCCTGAAACGGTTACGGCTGAAAAAATTACCGGTCTGCCTCTTTCATGCGGAAGAGCGCTTCCGCTATATTGAATCCCTGCTAAAGTTAAAGGAAAAGGGATTAGTCGGTCACGCCGGTGTCTCGGTGATGACCCCGGAAGCCGCGGACCAAATCATCTCTTCCGGCTTTGCGGAAGCGATTCAAATCCCGACCAATATTTTTGATTTCCGTTTTACAAAAAAAGGTATCTTCCAAAAGGCAAAAAGGCGAAAGGTGGCAGTCTTTGTGAGGAGTATCTATCTCCAGGGGCTCCTTTTTCTAAAGGACAAGGCGATTCCATCTCAGTTAAAAAAAGTAATTCCGGTCAGAAAAAAACTCCAGTCTTTGGCAGACGAAGCCGGAATAAGTTTAGCGGAACTGGCTCTAAGGTATGTCCTGGGTATTAGCGGACTGACCTCAGTGGTGATAGGCGTGGATTCATTGGAACAGATGCGCCAGAACCTATCTCTTTTTGCCAAAAGACCTCTGAACCCTGGCCTGATGAAACGCATTTCTGATGCAGTACCGGCTTTGCCCAACACCATCCTGATGCCCAACAAGTGGCCCCCCAAAAGAGAACCTTAATGAGTCAAACTGCGGAGGATGAGAACAGTGTATAGGAGGTAATCGTTTTGGTTACCAAGAATATGTCTACGCGATTTAAAAATCTGAAGACAGGGGTGATTTATAAAAATCCAAAACCGCATGTCCACAGTATCCACGCCTACTTTCCCTCGGTAGTCGCGATGGATAACGGCGAAATGTTAGCAAGTTTAGTTCTGGGAGAGGCTTTTGAATCTCCGAACTGTCATACCCATCTTGCCCGTTCTGTAGACAACGGTGAAACATGGCGAATAGAAGGACCTATCTATCCCGGGACAAAGGACCGGCTAACCTCTGACAGTTGCCGTATCACCACTTTTCCGGGTGGAAAAGTGGTTACTTTTATGGTGCGGAGCGATCGGACAGAGCACCCGGACGAAGGCCTTACCAACCCTGAAAATTTGGGGTTTGTACCTACGGAACTTTTACTTTTCCGTTCAAAGGATTACGGACACTCCTGGCAAGGCCCAACCGCCTTAACTCCTCCGCTGGAAGGACCATCATTTGAATTATGCAGTCCCATCGTGCCCCTGAAGGATGGCCGCTGGCTACTGCCTACCGAGACCTGGCCCGGATGGGATGGCTCTTGCCCAAACGGAATAAGAATGGTGGCGTTTGTCTCTTATGACCGGGGCAAGACCTGGCCGGAGTATCTTGATGTGATGTCAGAGCCGTCCGGCAATGTATTTTTCTGGGAGTCAAAGATATCTGAGTTGCCCGACGGAAGGCTCCTGGCTGTTGCCTGGGTTTATGATGATACGGTCCACCAGGACCGCCCCAACCATTACGCGGTGAGCAAAGACGGCGGTAAAACCTGGTCAAAACCTTTTTCTACTGGTTTGCAAGGACAGACTTTAACTCCATTTCTTATTGATGACCGCCATATTTTGTCTGTCTACCGACGAATGGACCAACCCGGTTTATGGGCAAATGTTTCCCACCTGGAAGGAGATAAGTGGGTTAACGACGGCTGCGAACCTTTATGGGGTACAACGACTTCCGGTCTAACTACCACCGGTAAGAATATGGCGCAAAACTTCAATCTTTTACGGTTTGGCGCACCCTGTATAAGCCGTCTTCCGGACGGAATGTTCTTCGTCGCCTTCTGGTGTTACGAAGACTGTGTCTCGGTTATCAGGTGGTTTAAATTCCTTGTTTCCTAAAGGTTATGAATGCGAAAGAACGGATGAAAATTGCTATGCAAGGCGGGATGCCGGACCGGGTGCCGGTGTCACCGCAGATCTGCCCGCCACATGCTATCCGAGTCGCCGGCCTACCGTTTGAAGAAACCATCGTTGATATACTCCGACATCCACGCAGGTATGACCTTCTGGTGGGCCAGTGCGCCAAAAACTACGGCGTGGATACGGTGCGTGTATGGATTGCCCAGGAACCAAAAACTATAAAATGGGAGGGAAAGCAGGCTTACGAAATAGACCTCTCCACTGGAGAGTATGTAGGTGTAGTTGATTTCATGGGCGGCGGCGGTGTACTCCAGATGGAATCCAGGCGGCACAAACTGACCGACAAAAATATAGATGCCATCCAGGTCAGCCCGGTAGAAGAACTGCTCCAGAGTGAAACATTAACTCCGGCTATCCGAGCAGTGAAAGAATTTGGAAAGGAGATGTTTATTATAGGCGTACCGGGAGTTTTTACCGTAGAAACGTTGATGTTCAGTGAAGGAATGGAAATGGCGCTGATAGATTTGATTGAGCGGCCAGATTTTATTAAACGCTTAACCGAACGAAAAATGGAAGCCTCTATTCAGGAAGCCATTGCGCTGGCCCGAGCCGGTGTTGACGCGCTCTATATCGGCGAAACCTTTGGCGGCTTTATGTCACCCAAGCAATTCGCTAACCTGTGCCTCCCCTACTTCCAGCAATTTGTTGATGAAGTACGGCCTTACGGTCCACTGATTTATCTCCATATGTGCGGAAAAATCACCCATCTTCTTGAACTCATAGTGGAAACAGGTGTGGATTGTATCGAACCGCTTGATGTGGTAGGAGGAACACCGGTTGAGGAAGTAAAACGCCGTATCGGCGATAGGATTGCTCTTATGGGTGGAGTAAATACGGTGCTTCTCAGTAGAGGTTCCCTGGAAGAGGTCCGGAATGATTGTGTCCGCTGCCTCCGGGAAGCTGCGGCGGGCGGTGGCTATATTCTGGCCGCCTGTGATATGCTGCCTACTGAGACTTCACCTGAAAAAGTCCTATCTATGCTTGAATGTGCGAACACTCTCGGCCGTTATTCATAATGAACAAAAACCGGAGGGGATTTTATGGAACCGTATGAGCGCATCTTGAAATCTGTCCGGCATCAACTTCCGGACCGGATACCGATTGACTACTTAGCAACACCGGAAGCCCATAACAATCTCAAAAACCATCTCAATATTGGGGATGACGAAACCCTGTTGAGAAGGTTAGGGGTTGATATCCGGAGAGTAGCCGGGAAATTCATCGGACCAAAAGATTTATGCGGAGAGCCCGGAGTAAGTGCTACCGGAAAGGATTTCTGGGGTGTGGGCTGGAAGCCCCAAGGATACGGACTGGGCACTTACAATGAAATGGCCTTTCACCCTTTGGCGGAGGCAAAAAGCGTCAAAGAGATAAAAGAGTATGCCTGGCCAAAATTAGACTGGTTTGACTTTTCCCACCTGAAAGAAGAAATCAGCCGGATAAACAAAGATATCCGGTATGCGATTATGTTTTTTGCCGGCGGAGCCTTTGAAACTCCCTGGTATCTGCGCGGACTGGAAAGGTTTCTCCTGGATTTGGTAGAATGTCCGGAGATTGCCGAAACAATCTCTTCTTACGTGGCGGATTTTTATCTGAAGCGTGCCTTAAGGGCAATTGAAGAAAGCGATGGTAAGATTGATATTATCGGAAGCGGCGGAGACATCGGTACCCAAAAGGGAATGATGCTTTCACCCGGTTTGTGGCGCCGGCATATCAAACCTTACAGCACCAGATTGATTCGTACTTTCAAAGATATGGGACTGATGACCTTTTATCATTCCTGCGGAGGTATCAGGCCGGTGGTTAATGATTTTATTGAGATGGGCTTAGACATTTTAGACCCCATTCAACCCAAGGCTTCTGGTATGGACCCTGAAGAATTGAAGACCGAATTCGGGAAAAGTCTTACCTTTCACGGCGGTATCGACGTCCAGGAACTCTTACCCTTTGGCAAGCCGGAAAACATAAAAAAAGAAGTAAAACGACTGATGGAGATACTCGGTTCTGGCGGTGGTTATATCGTTTGTCCGGCCCATGCGATTCAACCGGATACGCCGGCGGAGAATATCTTAGCGCTTTATGAAACCGCGAAAAATTATGCGACGCAAGGCTTCGGACAATGTCTATCTCCATAAGGACTTCCACGGAGCCTTAAGTGCCGGCATCGAATATCTCCACCGCCGTTACGGAAAAGAGGCGGTACGCCAGTACCTGCGCCAGTTTGCCTCTAATTTCTATGCTCCTTTAATAAAAGAAGTGAAGAAACGGGGCCTGGTAGCGTTAAAAGAACATTTTGAAAAGATGTACAAAATAGAAAAAGGTAAATGCCGGATTACTTTTTCAGAGGACGAATTGAGAATTGAAGTCAAGGCCTGTCCCGCAGTCACGCATATGCGCAAACAGGGTTATCGGGTTGCCAGGCTATTCTCCGAGACGACCAGAACGGTTAATGAGGCTATCTGTAAAGGAACGCCTTTTGCTTCGGAACTCTTATCTTATGACGAGGAAACCGGGCAGGGCATTCAACGCTTTTACAGAAGCGACGCAGTACGACGAGGAAGGAGCACGTTTTTAGCGTCGGGTGGCGAGAAGGTACGGGGTCCCCACTGTCAGAGTGGGGGACACCCTGCCCGACGAACAAAGTGAGGAGACCGTGATATCCTGTACGGAATTTATCCCGGCTTACAGTGAACTGTTCAAGTTTCTGGAACAGAAAGGCGGGAAGAAGGCGGTGGAGGACTTTTGGTATTACCTTTCCGATACCTGCCTGACCAACCTGAAGGACCTGGTTAAGAAACATGGAATCCAAGGATGCTGGCTTTACTGGAGCCACACGCTGAACGAAGAAGCCGCGGATTTCACCATGGAATTAGACGAAGAAAAAGGCGAATTCAAAATACGGATGCATTATTGTCCTTCCAAAGGCAGGCTTCTGAAATACAAGCACATCCAACCCTACTACGACTACTGCCAGCATTGCGATGTACTTTACCGCCGGATACTGGAACCGTTAGGTTATCATTGCGAACTTGACCTGTCTGGATGTGCCCGGGCAAAATGCATCTTTATCGTCAGGGGAACCCCTTAGGAAAAAATTTGACTTTCCTTCCCTCAAGTAGAATGGGCAAAGGAGAACATGATTAAACTTTTTCTGCAAAAAGGAGCGGCAAGATGAAATTTCTGGTTATCGGGTTGGGGTCAATGGGTAAGAGGAGAATCAGATGCCTGAAATACCTGAAAGAAGAAAATATTATTGGTTTTGACCTAAGGAAAGACAGATGTACCGAGGCAAAAGATAAGTATGGAATAGAAACTTTTCTGAATTTTCAGGATGCCCTCGCTCAATCCCCCGATGTTTTTGTAATTTCTGTTCCCAGCAACCTCCACCACCACTATGCCCTGGAGGCTTACAAAAATAAGAAGCATTTTTTTACCGAAAGCAATTTTCTGTCTGAAGGCATTGACGATTTAATGAAGATAGAAGAAAAGAGAGAGATAATGGCGGTGCCCAGTTTTACTATGCCTCACCACCCTTCGATAAAACTGATGAAGCGTTTCGTAAAGGAAGGAAAAACAGGGGAAGTCTATTTTTTTACCTATCATCTGGCGGCCTGTCTGCCTCTGTGGCATCCCTGGGAAGATTACCGGAAGGTTTATTATTCCCAGAAGGAAACCCCTGGCTGCAGAGAAATGGTGGCTTTCGAACTAACCTGGCTGGTCTGGCTCCTGGGAAAGATAAAAAAAGTGAGCGCTTTTAAAGGAAAAATTTCTGACTTGGAAATAGAAATTGATGACATTTACCAGATTATCCTTGAATTTGAAAATGGTATCTTAGGGCATCTGCTAATTGAGATTATCTCTCAACCTTCAAGAAGAGAGATGAAGATGGCAGGTGAAAAAGGGACCCTCTTGTGGCATTCCGAAGGAGGGTACGTAAAGTTCTTTGATAACGAAAAAAGAGCCTGGGAAGAGTATCCGGAAGAAGAGGGTATTGTAGAACCGGGTTATTCTTTACGGACCCACGAAGAGATGTACATTGAAGAGATAGAAGACTTTGTAAAAGCACTGAAGAAAGAAAAAGCGTATCCCTACACCTTCAGAGAAGAAAATGACATTATCGGTATTTTAGAAGCGATTGATAAAAGTGCGCAGGAAAACAAAGCCGTAGAGATAATATGGAGATGATTAAAGGGCTTTCCGAGGGTCAGATTGAAGAGATTAAAAGGGCCACCGAAGATATCCTGGAAAACGTTGGGTTTCAGGTCCATCACAAAGAAATTCTGCACCGTTGTCAGAAGGCTGGCGCTAAGGTGAACGACGGCAATGTCCGCATACCGGCACCGTTGTTACGGGAATTACTGGCTCAGGTGCCCTCTTTCTACTCTATCGCCTCCTGTGACGGAACCGAGCACCGAATCGGGGGAGAAAACCAGTATTGTCAGGCGATTGTGACCGACCCCTGGATTATTGATTACCAGACCCGGCAGCCCCGCAGACCCTGCCTTCAGGACATCAGGAACCACACTATTATCGCCCAGAAACTCGAGCGGGTTGTCGCCTTGAGCCGGATGGACTTTCCGGTTATTGATATCCCGGAACCTCTTTCCAGCCTGCGGGCATTAGAGGAGTTTTTTCTTCACAACCATAAGCATATTCTTGCTTGCGTAACTTCTCTGGAAAGTCTCCAACAGTATTTAGATATCGGCCGGATTTTACTCCAGGGCAAGGAACTGAGAAAAAGCAGGCTGATGGGTGTGGCGGTTGGTGTGGTTTCGCCCCTGGTAATTACCGAACTTAACGCCAAACTCCTGTTATCTGCCTGCGATTACAATTTTGAAGTTATCCCCACTATCTGCCCGATGGCCGGGACAACCGCTCCCTACAGTTTAGCATCAACTCTACTCATCGGTAACACCGAGAATCTCCTTGTTGCCGCTCTAACCCAGATTGTTAATCCCGGTAATCCCTTTCTCTATGTTTTCGGACCATCGGTCTCCAACATGCGTTCCGGTCACGATATGTATTATACGCTGGACAAGGTACTCTGGAAGGTTGCCGGCGTCCAGTTGGGGCGTTCTTATAATCTGCCGGTAGCTGCGGAATGCGGCGGGACGATGACCTGCCGGTATGACCAGCAGAATGGTGCAGAAGGAATGCTCTTTATGCTTTCCTCTTTCGCTTCAGGTGCCAACCTTCTGTGCGGTATTGGCTCTTGTTATAACGCTGTCGGCATGTCCGCGGAGATGATGCTTGTCCAGACTGCCTGGCTGGAAGCAGCAAAGTTTTTAACTAAGGGAATCAATATTGACGAATTACACTTAGGGGTTGAAAATATTAAAAAGGCTGGTCCCGGAGGTAGTTTCCTGACCGATGATTTAACCTTAAATCTCCTGCGCGGAGGAGAATTCTTCTCTAACGACCTTTTTGATTTCTCCGGTGATTTCGGAAAAGGTCCCTCTTTACTGGAACAAGCGCACCAAAAAACAGAGGATTTGATTTCTAAATTTAAATCACCGCTTCCGGAAAGGGTTCAGGAAGAAATCCGTGGTTACTTCCGTAATGGAAAGGGAATAATTTGACGAGGTCACATTTTATATTGTATAATTCTAATTAGCATTGATTAACATTAATTAGAATTAACCAAATAGGGGGGGAGTATCATGGTTAAAACAATACCGGCCGTAGAAGCAAGGACTCATCTTGGTGAAATTATGAAGTTGGCGTTCAAAAAAGGAGAGCGCTTCATTGTGGAAAAATCAGGGATTCCTATGGTTACCATCATCAATGCTAACGAGTATATGCAGATTATCCAGGAACGAGAAGAGCGCTTCAAAATTCTTGACCGCATCAGGGCTAAACTACCCAACATCCCTTCCGACGAAGTAGAAAAAGACATTCATAAAACTATGGGGATGCTCCGGAGACGATGTGCTTAAAGTTGTCGTGGATACAAACCAGTTTGTGAGCAGTCTCATTACCAGAAAAGGACCTCCTGCTGGACTTTTGCAAGCCTGGCGTGAACATACTTACATCTTAATTACCTCTACGGAAATACTAGAAGAAGTAGCACGGGTATTACGGTATCCTCGGATAGCGAGAAAATACTCTCTCCGGGAAGAGGACATTAAATCCTTCCTTAACCTAATAGAACATGAAGCGGTAATTCTCCCTGAGACAATTAAAATTAACGTAATCAAAGACGACCCTGACGATAACAAAGTCCTTGCCTGTGCCCTGGAAGCACAAGCCCAGTATATTGTTTCCGGAGATAATCATCTTCTTAACTTACGTCAATATAAGGACATCGCTATTGTAACCGTAAGAGAATTTTTAAAAACCATTAATTTTAAAATCTAAGTCTCTCGCCCCCACCGAACGTCAGAATTTTAGTAAGAGAGATTAACCGTATTTCTTTTAACCGGAGGATTGGTGACTAAAGACGGGACATATAACGAAATAGACCAGAAGATTGCGAAAGAACTGCAGGCTTTTATTCCGGATAAGGTCTTTGATATCCATTGCCACATCTACCGCACCAAAGACTTAGACCTTGCCCCTTCCTCTTTTTTTAGTGAGGGTCCGGATAAAGTAGACATTGAAGACTGGCGCCGCCAGAGCGAAAAACAGATCGGCAAGGGACGTCTACAGGGAGGGCTCTTCATCCCCATACCCTTCTGTACTTCTGATAAAGCCAATGATTTTCTGGTTGACCAGTTAAAAAAGTCTCTGGAAAATAAAGGCCTAATCATTGTCTCGCCGCACCATCCTGAAGAAAAGGCGCTCAGGTATTTAAAGAATCCTCAAATCGCCGGTTTCAAACCCTATCATACCTTCAGTAAGGAGAAACCTACCTTCCAGGCTTCCCTGAATAGTTACCTGCCGGAGTGGGCATGGAAGGCAGCCCATGAACAGGGTCTGGTCATCCTGCTCCATCTGGTTAAAGACCTTGCCCTATCTGACCCGGACAACCAGAGAGAAATCAGAGAGAAGTGTCTGAAGTACCCCCGGGCTAAACTGATTCTTGCCCACGCCGGAAGGGGTTTTCACTATCTGAATACGGTTAAGGGTATTTCTGCTTTGCGCGGTCTGCAAAATGTCTGGTTTGATACCGCGGCCGTCTGCGAACCGTTCGCCTTAATCGCCATCTTACAGGAGTTCGGACCAAAAAAACTCCTCTGGGGCAGCGACTTCCCGGTCTCCCGGGACCTGGGTAAATGCGTTACCGTGGGCGACGGCTTCGCCTGGTTAAGCCGGGATACGGTTAAGTGGGATAAATTGTCCCCGGTCTGTAACCCTACCCTGGTAGGCCTGGAATCTCTGCGTGCCTTAAAAGAAGCCGTTGATACCTTTGGCTTAAATAACGAAGATATCCAGGATATCTTTTGCGATAACAGCCTGCTCCTTTTAGGTTTGAAGCAGGAATCTGGCACTAAAACCCAGGACTTATACCGGTACGCCAAAAAACGGATTCCCGGCGGCACCCAACTATTGAGCAAGCGTCCGGAGATGTTGGCTCCAGACCAGTGGCCAGCCTATTTCACCGAAGCCCGCGGCTGTGAAGTTTGGGACCTTGACGGCAAGCACTACTACGATATGTATACCAACGGAATCGGTGCGTGCCTGTTGGGTTTTCGGGACCCGGACGTTACCCGGGCGGTCCAGCGCCGGATAAACTTAGGCAGTATGTCTACCCTCAACCCTCCGGAGGAAGTAGAGTTAGCCGACTTACTCTGTAAAATACATCCCTGGGCAGAACAGGTACGGTTTGCCAGAACCGGTGGAGAAAGCGCTGCGGTTGCCATCCGGATTGCCCGCGCCACCACCGACCGGTCTCTGATTGCCATCTGCGGTTACCACGGCTGGCATGACTGGTATTTATCAGCCAACTTAGGTGAAAGCGATGCACTCCGGGGACACCTCTTACCCGGTCTTCACCCTTTAGGTGTTCCCAGGGAACTACGCCATACCACCATTCCTTTTCATTACAATAACCGCCAGGAATTTCAGGCGGTCATTGACCAATACGGAGACCGGCTGGCTGCGGTCGTAATGGAACCCGGCCGGAACCATCCGCCGGAACCCGGTTTTCTGAAATTTGTCCGGGACAATATCCACAAATCCGGAGGACTGCTCATTTTTGACGAAATCTCTATCGGCTGGCGGTTATATTTTGGTGGCGCTCATCTGAAATTTGGTGTAAACCCGGATTTGGCTATCTTTGCCAAGGCGATGGGCAACGGTCATCCCATCGGTGCGGTAATTGGCACCGGTAAGGCAATGGCTGGAGCCCATGATTCCTTTATCAGCAGTACTTACTGGACCGAAAGTGTTGGTCCGGTTGCCGCCCTGGCTACGCTTAAGAAGATGCAAAAGATAGATGTTCCGGCCTATGTGGCGGACATCGGTATCCGGGTCCAGAATTTATGGAAGAAATCAGCAAACAAATCTCATTTGCCGGTGAAGGTGGATGATGGTTATCCCTGCATAGCCCATTTTGGGTTTGACCACCCTTTATCCGAAGAACTGCGCACCCTCTACACCCAATTGATGTTAGAAAGGGGTTTTCTGGCAGGCTGTTTCATCTATCCCACCTTAGCCCACAACGACCAGGTCGTTTTGCTTTACGGAAAAGCCATCGCAGAGGTTTTTAAAGAGATTAGTTTGACGCTCAAACAAAATAAAGTAAAGGAAAGATTAAAGGGCCCGGTTGCTCACAGCGGCTTCCGCCGCCTCCTGTAATCTTTAATTATGAAGCAACATCGTTTAGGCATTATTGGCTTGAGTCCGGGCAACGGCCATCCCTATTCCTGGTCAGCCATCTTTAACGGCTATGACCGGAAAGAGATGGCTAAGTGTCCCTTTCCGGTGATACCGGAATACCTGAACCAACAGGACCCGAGGACGATGTGCATCAAGGAAGGAAGAGTAACCCACATCTGGACCCAGGACCCAAAGATATCCAAACAGGTTGCCCGCGCTTCGCTTATTGATAATGTTGTGGAAAATCTGACCGACCTTATCGGCAAGGTGGATGCAATAATTCTGGCAAGGGACGACGGTGAGAATCACCTTCGGATGGCAAAACCTTTCCTTGACGCGGGCATCCCGATTCTGATTGATAAACCTCTGACCGACCAGGAGGATGACCTGAAAGAATTTGTCCGTTACTACCAGCAAGGCAAACCGATTATGTCCTGTTCCAGTATGCGTTATGCCCGCAGTATCCTTGACCTAAAAGCGAATAAAAAAATCGGCCGTATCCTGACCGCCAGTGCGGTCACACCCAAATACTGGCGTACTTACGCTATCCATATGATTGAGGCGGTCTATGCAGTGATGGGCGGCGGAGTTGAGTCGGTCCAGAATGTGGGTCGGTCCGGTGAGGAAATTGTTCATCTTGACTACGCAGACGGCAGGCATGCGGTGGTCCAGACCTTCGCCAAGATTGGTCAGGGGAACATTATGTTTTATGGAGAAAAAGGGATGGCTCTTGCCGGGGACCCGGACGCGTTCTTCCAGTTTAAGAATATGCTCCAGCATTTCATCAAGATGCTTCAGACCGGCAAATCGCCGATTGACTGGAAAGAGACTGTGGAGATGGTAAAAGTAGTCATCGCGGGCCAGCGGTCTTTGGAAGAAAAAGGCCGCCGGGTAAACCTATCAGAAATAGGTTAACGGAGGAACGATGGAGATGAGACCAAGCCGGGTTTTAGAGAAACTGCGCCAGGGTAAGGTAGTCAGTTGTTTTAAGAGCAACCTTACCTGCAGCCGGGTAGCGGAAATTGCCGGGATGACTGGTATTGACTGTTTCTGGGCAGAGATGGAACATCTGGGCAACGACTGGTCAGTGCTTGAAAGGCAGATTTTAGCGTCCAAGTCTTACGATATGGACGTGATGGTCAGGGTCGCCAAAGGATGTTACAGTGACTACATCAGACCCTTAGAGTTAGATGCGGCTGGCATTATGGTGCCCCACATAATGAGCCTGGCAGAAGCAAAAAACGTGGTCCGGATGACCCGGTTCCATCCGGTGGGCCGCAGGCCCATAGATAGTGGTAATGCGGACGGCTCTTACTGTAACATTGCCTTCCAGGATTATATCCGGCAGGCTAACCAGAAGCGGTTTGTGGCAATTCAGATCGAGGACCCGGAGCCTCTTCCGGAACTGGAAGCAATTGCCTCTTTGGAAGGCATTGACATTATCTTCTTTGGACCGGGAGATTTCAGCCACAGCATCGGCGCACCCGGGGTCTGGGACCACCCGAAGATTATCCAGACCCGGGAAGAAGTAGCCAAGGTTGCGCTTGCCTGCGGCAAGTTTGCCGGTACCCCGGGTTCACCGGAGAATTTAGACGAACTCATTGCGTTGGGCTACCGATTCATTCCGATGGGTGCAGACGTTCTCGGCCTGAGTAATTACTGCAAGTCCATCGCCGCCGAATTCCAGAAAAGGAGTTAACCATGGGTATTTTAGAAAAGTTCAGCCTTAAAGGAAAAGTGGCGTTAGCAACCGGCGGTGCTGGCCTCTACGGCCGGCAGGTTGTCTCTGCCTTAGCCGAAGCCGGCGCCAAAACCTACATCGCCTCCCGGAATTTGAAAGCGCTGGAGATGCTGGCAGAAGAACATCGTTCCAAAGGAGAAGACGTTATTGCGCTGGAATTGGACTTGTCTAAAGAAATCTCCATTCTGAAGTTACGGGACGAAATTATGAACCGGAGCGGCCGAATAGATGTTCTGGTGAATAATGCGGTCCTGCGGCCGATGCAGAAAGGTTACCGGGACGATGCCAGGACCTTTGCGGAGAGTATGCAGGTTAACGCCACCGGTCTCTTTATCATCACCCGGGCGTTTGGTGACGTAATGGCTGGGCAGAAAAGCGGTTCCATCATCAACGTCGGTTCCATTTACGGAATGGTTGCTCCGGACCCCACCAACTATCGGGGCACCGATATGGACGGTTGGGGTGTAGACTACTTCTTCCACAAGGGCGGTATGATTAATTTTACCCGGTTCATCGCCAGCTACTACGGTTCCCGCGGTATCCGCTGCAACTGCGTCAGTCCGGGTGGACTGTGGACCGCCAAAATGCCGGAAGCCTTTGTCCGGCAGTACAGCGACCGGACATTCTTAGGCCGGCTGGCTAACGAGACCGACCTGATGGGTGCCGTTGTGTTTTTGGCTTCAGACGCCTCAGTCTACCTTACCGGTACCAACATCCCGGTTGACGGAGGCTACACCGCCAAGTAAAATAATCCTACTTCCAGAAACACCGCCCCAAAACCTATGCCTGGTGCCATTGACTTGTCAAACATAAAATAATATGTTATTATTATGGAAACGTTAATTCCATATTTGGACTTAAAATGGAACCATTAATTCCGAGAATTTTTGTATCACCAAAACAACATTTTTTTCTGTTTGGTCCTCGTGGAACAGGAAAAACCACCTGGCTTAGACAAAAATACCCCAATGCAGTCGGGATAGACCTGCTTGAACCAGACATCTTTCGTTCCTACAGCGCACGGCCGGAAGGCTTGCGGGAAATAGTCCTGGCCAATCTTGATAAAAAGACAGTCATTATTGATGAAATTCAGAAGGTCCCGGAGATGCTTAGTGCAGTCCATGCACTTATAGAAAAAAAACTAAATATCCAATTTGTTCTCACTGGTTCAAGTATACGCAAGATTAAAAGAACTGGTGCAGACTTACTTGCCGGGAGGGTTATAAAAAAGACATTGCATCCCTTTATGGCCGTAGAACTTGGCCATAAATTCAAAATAAGTAGTGCTCTAGAACAGGGGTTATTGCCACTTGTCGTAGCCTCCGATGAACCTGAGAGTGTTCTTAAAACATATGCGGCTGTTTATGTGCGTGAAGAGGTACAGATGGAAGGTATGGTTAGAAATATAGGTAACTTTTCAAGATTCTTAGAAGCAATCAGCTTTTCGCATGGTTCTGTACTAAATACTAGTAATGTTGCCCGAGAATGTGAAGTAGAAAGGAAAGTGGTAGAGGGATATATAACTATCCTTGAAGACCTTTTGTTGGCTTTTCGCCTGCCGGTATTTACCAAACGCGCAAAAAGGTCTGTTATTGCTCATTCAAAATTCTATTATTTTGATGTTGGTGTTTATCGTTCATTACGTCCTTGCGGACCATTAGACAAATCTGAAGAAATCGATGGTTGTGCCCTTGAAGGGTTAGTAGCTCAGCATCTTGTAGCCTGGAATTCATATAGAGGAGATAAAAATAAGGTTTATTTCTATCGGACTTCGGCCGGCTCAGAAGTAGATTTTATTGTCTACGGAGAGGAGGTATTTTGGGCAATTGAGGTGAAAAACACAGCACGTCTGCGTCCCGAAGACCTGCGTGCTTTAAAAAATTTTAAGA
>CAZVUE010000004.1:0-20393 GCA_964630335.1 uncultured bacterium
TTCCACCGCTCGTGCTAAGCAGATTCAGGTCCTGACAGAAAAACTGGTTACGTTGGCTAAAGAAGATACGTTATCGCACCGGCGTGATGTCTCTTCCGTAGTTCAGGATAAGGATTTAGTGAAAAAACTCTTTTCGGAAATCGCTCCCCGGTATACCGGCCGAAACGGTGGTTATACCCAGCTTCTGAAGTTAGGTCTGCGCAAGGGTGACGGATGCCCCATTTCTCTGCTTTCCCTTCTTCCGTAAATTCCTTAACGGTTACCACCACATTACGCTGTCATTCCCGCATGCTTTAAGCGGGAATCTATCTTTATGGTGTTTGTATTAAAAACTAACTTTCGGGACCTGGCGGCTTTCCGGGGTTGCCTCAAAATACGGCTTTTCGTGGTCAAAGGGTAATCGCCGCATAAAGAAGACGATGGGAATGCTCTTGACTATCCGGTTATACTCCCGCACTGTTTCGTTGTATCTTTTCCTTTCAACCGCAATCCGGTTTTCGGTACCAGCCAGTTCGTCCTGCAGGTGTAAAAAGTTTTCGCTGGCTTTTAGTTGGGGGTAGTTTTCCACTACCACAAGGAGCCGGCCCAGCACGGAAGAGAGGGCGTCGGACGCGTCTGCTTTCTCAGAAACTGTCTTTGCCTGAAGGAGTTGACTGCGCATTCGGGTTACTTCCGTAAAGAGTTCCCTTTCGTGTTTGGCGTATCCTTTTACGGTTACGACCAGGTTGGGTATCAGGTCGTTCCGGCGCTGTAAGACATTTTCCACCTGGGACCAGGATTCTTTGACTCTTTGGTCTAACGAGACCAGACGGTTGTACTGAAACTTTATTGTTTCATAGAGGAAGAGTAGAAAAATACCGAGGAAGAGCAGAAAAATACCGATGGCCGCCAATATTACCCATTTTTTCCCTTTCATGTTATCTCCCTTCCATAGATTTGGCGAATTTAATTAGATTAGCAAGGTGTTCTTTAGCCAGGTCTTCCCATTTACTTCTCCCATATTTTAACCTTTTTCGTCTTAACTCAGCAATTCTTTCCAGGTAGGTAGTATCCGGAAGGACATTAGACAGTTTCAAATTCTGGCTGGTTTTCAGGTGGAGCCGGAAGGACTTGGCGGATTTCAGGAGCAGCGCCGTTATGTCAAGTCCAAAGAGCAGCCCTTGTTGAAACCGGACGAGGTTCTCTTTTATCTCTCTTTCCAACTGTAATCTTAAGTCGCTTTCTTCAACCTTGATATCTTTTATCAGGTCCTCACCGTAAAGTATTCGGTAGGTCGATTTAACGTCGTTCCATTCCAGAGCAAAACTGTCCCAGGAAGAACGGAAGAAGTCAACGGAAAGAAACAGCGGCACCAGCCTTATTTTATGGTGGAAATGTTGGATCATCCTGCGGGAAATCAGGAGATTGTCTGCGTTAACCTCTTTTACCAGGACCACCAGGTTAATGTCTGAGGTTCTGGGAGCAAATTTTTCACCCACAAAACTGCCGTAGGCGACAATACTTATCAGGTCTTCCTGCCAGATATCCTGCATCTTTTCGGTAAAGGATTTCAAATGCGTCATTAATTTTTCTTTTTCCATAATAACTCCGTATAGGTTAAAATGTAGGGCAAACCTTTAGGTTTACTTACTTATTGCAAGGCTGAAGCCTTGCCCTACGACAACAGCTGCCTTGCCCTACAGTGGAACTGTTCATTTACCAGCCTCCGCTGGCACCGCCGCCTCCGCCGCCGCCTCCGCCAAAGCCGCCGCCACCACTGCCAAAGCCACCTCCACCGCCACTACCAGATGATACTGAACCATACCACCAATACCAGTGTTCCTGCCAGGCGCGTCCGTACCTTTTTTTGATTCGCTTCAGGCGGTGCGGGTTGACCATTGAGCCGATGATGCCGAGGAGACAGAAGCCAATCCAGAACAGGAGAAAGAAGACAGGTATTTTCTCGGTAGAAGATTCACCAGCCGGAATAGTTACGTTCTCTCCGCTGATAACCTGGGAGATTAAGGTTGTAGCCTGGTATAGACCTTCGCCAAATTCCCCTTTCCGGAAGGCAGGTGTTAACACATTTCTGATTATTTCCCCGCACTTGCCGTCCGGCAGGATTGGTTCAAGACCATAGCCTGTCTCTATCCGAATCTTACGCTCATTTTTGGCAACTAAAATCAGGGCACCGTTGTCTTTCCCTTTCTTTCCGATACCCCAGGTATTGAAGATTTCGTTGGCAAACTCTTCCAGGTTTGCACCTTCCAGGCTGTTTATGGTGACAACCGCAATTTCTGCTGAAGTCTTTTTTTTGGTTTCCGTTATTAAGGTTTCAATTCTCGTTTTGTCTGCTTCGGTAAGGATACCCGCGAAGTCATTGACATAACCAATTGGTTTCAGGGAAACGTCCGGTTTCAGGGAAACCTTTGTCCAGGCCGTTCCGGCGGAGAGGAATATCAGGCCTAAAATAAAGAGAACCTTTTTCATATCCGGTTTACATTATAACATACAACCCGGTTGTGGAAATTAACCACGCATGATATAATTTTATTCAGGGAGAGAGCAATATGCGCTCTGAGAGAGATAAAAAGAAAACCGCATCTACCGTACAGAGCAGGTTGAAAACGATACAACGGGAAGACGTAAAGAATTATAAGGACCTGCTCTACTTCATACCGGATATCGTTTACAAAATAGACCCTGACGGCCACTTTGTCTTCGTGAACGAAGCGGTGCATAATTTGGGGTACGAACCCGAGGAGTTGATAGGAAAACATTTTAGCGTGATAGTATATCCAGAGGATATTGAAAACATCAGCCGTGGTTTTGTGCTACCCAAGTACGTTGGCAAGCGAACCGGCGGCGAAGAGGCACCGAAACTCTTTGACGAGAGACGGACCGGTTCCCGGATGACCAGAGGGCTGGTCTTCCGGTTATTGCCTAAGAGCACCGTACAGTCTGCGGCAGACTCTTTGAAAGCAACGGAGTCTAAAGTAGTGTGGGGTGAGTTATACACTACCGGGTATGTCAATTTGAAAGGGGTTTCAGAGCATGGTGTCTGGGTAGAAGGAGCCGCCAGGGGCCACTACGAAGAGGATATCCACATCCCGCAAGGGCGGTTTCTGGGAACAATCGGAATTATCCGTGATATTACTGACCGCAAACGGACGGAAGAAATTCTCAAACAGACTCTGGAAAATTTGGAGAAGACTTTTGAAGGAACGGTCTACGCACTTTCTTTGTTGTCGGAGAAGAGAGACCCCTATACCGGCGAACATCAACAGCGTGTTTCGTATCTGGCTTCTCATATTGCGGAAGAGATGAGCCTCTCTTCCGAACAGGTTAAGGGTATTAAAGTTGCCGGCATTCTGCACGACATCGGCAAGATATATGTGCCGGCGGAAATCCTTTCCAAGCCGGGTAAACTTACCGAGGGTGAATTTGGGGTGATTAAGTTTCACCCCCAGGTCGGTTACGATATCCTGAAGACGATAGATTTTCCCTGGCCGGTTGCCCAGGTTGCTCTTCAGCATCACGAAAGGTGTAACGGTTCCGGTTATCCCTCCGGTCTTTCCGGCGACCAGATTCTTCTGGAGGCAAAGATTTTGTCCGTAGCCGACGTGGTTGAGGCGATGACCTTCCACCGGCCTTACCGGCCCGCCCTGGGCATTGATGAGGCACTGAAAGAAGTTTCTAAGAATAAAGGTACTCTTTACGACCCGGCAGCGGTTGATGCCTGCCTGACCCTCTTCCGAGAAAAGAATTTCACCTTCGAATAAACCTTATCTTATTATGTATTTTCGATTTTACCGTCATTTAAAATGTAGATATTATCTACCGTCTCTTTTAGGAGTTCACGGTCGTGTGCGATGATTATGTATGTCTCCACCTCTTCTTTCAGATATTTCAAAAACCTTTGCGTAGTAGTCTCATCAAGTCCAGCAAATGGCTCATCAAGCAGATAACACTCTGGATGCATAGCCACAACGGTAGCAAGTGCCACAAGCCTCTTTTCGCCTTCTGAGAGTTGATAGGTAATCCTTTTTTCAAATCCCTTCAGTCCCAACCTTTTGCAAGTTTCTGCAACAATGGCTCTTGTCTCTTTTTGAGATTTAGCAAGATTCAACGGCCCGAAAGCAATATCTTCTTCAACAGTTGGACAGAAGAGCTGGTCATCTGAATCCTGAAACAAGAGACCAATTCTTTCCCTTACTTTTGTGAAGTCTTTTTCTTCCTTTCTAACTTTTTGAAATATCTCTATCGTTCCTGAATTCGGTTTCAATAATCCCATAATTAGATGAAACAGTGTGGTCTTACCAGCGCCATTTGGGCCGGTAAGCCCGATTTTCTCTCCCTTTCTAAGGGTAAAATTCAGATTATTGAGCAGGTTTCTTCCCTCCAGGTAACTAAAATTAAGATTCTTAATGCTTATCAAGAAGAAACTATCCATTTCTGGAGGCCAGTCCTATTATAAATATCATCAAAGCCATTACCAGACCAAATAGTACATCTCCTTTCTTGGCCTCAAAATGGCTCATAATAGGGAATTTTCCCTTGAACCCTCTACATAACATTGCTTGGTATATCCTTTGAGAACGATCATAACTCCTCACGATTAACATGCCCACTAGATATGCATATGTTCGGTATGTATGCATATTTGTTCGCGGTTGAAATGCTCTAATAGTTATGGATCTTTTTAGCCTTACATACTCCTCATGCAAGACACTTATATAGCGGTAGAAGAAAAAGAATAGATGGATGAGCTTTTTGGGAACCTTGAAGTGGACAAGTGCATGGGCAAGGGAAAAGAGTTCTGATGTACCAAGGATAGCAATAGTGGCTATCACGATGGCATTAGCCTTTAGCGTTATGGAAAGAACATAAAGCAGACCTTCGCGGGTAGCCTTCAAGGGGCCTATATAAAAGATAGCATCTCCAGGGTAACTGAAAGGAAGGAATATCCACAGGAGAAATATAAATGCATTTACCCCGAGCAACCTATTTAACAAATTTTTTATATTTAAGCCTGCAAAAAGTACCATTACTATGGAAAAAAGTAGACCTATTAGCGGGCCGTTGATTCCAGTAATTAGCGCAATGAGAAAGATATATGGAGTGGCGGTTATAAACTTAACTCTGGGGTCAATCCGGTGAAGAAAAGAATTACCCCTGGCAAATTCCTCAAGGTGCATATAGTCTTTATCTTTTGGCTTTAAAATAGGCTATAATACCAAAAATACCTATAATGTAACCAATTCCACCAATTATTTCGGTAATACCTGGTCTTCTGTTGCTTTCCTGCAGTTTGAAAAGCATCCTTTCTGTCGGCTTCAACTCTTTATCCACCACAGCCTCAACTATTGTTTCTATTTTTGATTCAGGCATATCTTTTAATTCTGGTACTTCAGCGGTCTTCTTCTTTCGGGTCTTTATTGCCGCGCCACTTTCTGGTTTTGATGGAACCTTAACCGCTTCTCTCACCTCATCTTCACCAAGGATGTATTCTGCTTGATGCCCCATGCTGGCATGAAGAATAAGTTTGAGGGATGTAGTCTTGGGGATTTTGAATGAAAAGATTCCGCTTTCATCTGTTTTTCCCTCAAGGAGTTTGGTTCCACTCTTTTTATCGAACACCTCAATAACGGAATCCTTACATTTTGTGCCATCGGAAAAATAACTTTCCGTATGGATCATCCCATTTTCTGCGTAGGCATAAATATTAACTTTATGAGCGTATGCAAAGGGGACAGAAAATATCAAATAGACGTAAAGAAACGAAAAAACAGAGAATAATTTCATCTTTTTACCTCCAGAATCTCGGGTTTTACCCTTTTCAAAAAGATAACACAAAAGGAGGTTATAATTCCTTCAATTACCATCACAGGAAGATGAGCAACAACCACTATTTTTGCAATATTAAGAAAGCTTTCTCCCGTGGTTATGAGAGCTATTGCAACAAATAGTGCACCAAGTCCCACACCTGTCATGCCGGCCCCAAACCCTGCGAGCATGCTTATAGAATGATTGGCTTTTCTTATTGGAAAGTTAAAGAGATAATAGGATATGACAGCCGGTGCTGCCATATTAAAGGTATTTACACCAAGAGAGGTAAATCCGCCAAATTGAAACAGGAGTGCCTGTAATGTAAGGGCTACAAGGATGGAAGGGAAAGCCGCTAATCCAAGGAGTATGCCCAATAAGCCATTCAAAACAAGATGTACACTGGAAGGACCTATAGGTACATGTATCAGAGAAGCGACAAAGAAAGCAGATGAAAGGACGGCCACCTTAGGCATCTTTTCATAACTGATCTTTTTAAGACCTAAACCTACTCCTCCTGCTGAAAGCAGGGCACCCGTAATCAGTACGGGTGCGGATAAAACGCCTTCTGAAATATGCATAGGCTTTCTTTGTCGCTTCTCTGAATGTTACTTCATCTCCCTTGTCCTGATCCAGTAGACAGCACCGAGCTCAACAGGCTTATCTTTGTCATCAGGCCCCTTCATTGTCCATGAGGCCTCATTTAAAGCCGCAAATCCCCACCAGCCGGCCTTAGGCATAGCGTATGAGAATATACCGTTTCCATCGGCTTTGATTACCTGGGTGATGTATGGATCGGCCGGGGGCTTGATCTTACCGTCCTCGTTATAGTACTCTACCTCTATTTCCGCATAGGGTACAGGCTTGCCTTTTAACTTCACCACACCCGTAAAGAGATTACCGCTCCAGAGTCCATAGGGCCGTGTCAGGGGAATGATCTCTGTCTCCAGTCCTATCTCATCAGCCCAGCCTTCCTCAAGTCCCAGGGCATTAACGCACACCTTAGTATGGTGGACAATAAAACAGTCCTCTGCTGGCTCCCAGTAGGGCTTAGGCTCAACATAGAAGGTGTAATCGCCTGGCCTATTAATTTTGTAGGCAGCATTCCAGGTTGAAAGATTGTCTACCTTTTTTTCCTTGAGGGTATTAACAAGATCAATCTTTTTACCCATGTGCATTACACCAAACTGGGAGGGTTTCTCCATATTCATGTAGTTACCTTCCATCGGGTGAAAGAACCTTACGTTCAGGGTGATAGTCTTCTCATCGTTCTGAGAGACAATGTCATCGGATGGGATTATCGCCCCAAAATGCGCACTTGCCTCTCCCACCCACAGAAGGACCGCACAAATCGCCATAAACATCATTTTCATCTTCATCTTTATTCACCTCCTTTCTAAATTTTCAATCAAAACTCAACCGCTAATTGAAGAGTAACTCCATCTTCTTTATCACCGTTTTCATACTCACCCTGGAGATATTCCCAGGAGAGGGTGGTATTTTTAAACAAGGCATAGGAGGTAGCTACTCCATACCGTTTTTCAGGCAAGAAGTTTTCTATGTCGTCCGTAACCTTTGAGCCTTCATACTTACCTGCAACTTCCCACTTATCGTTTATCTCATAGGCCAGTTCTATATTATAGGCTCTTGGTCTTACTTCCATAGAGGCAAAGTTCAATTCCCCGGCTTCAAATTCATCGGTAGCGGTGAGGTATTCTGCCTCCAAGGTAAAATTCTTGAAGCCTATACTTAAGAAGGTATTGAACCCACCTATATAATCTTCTACATTGCCAGTAGTAGATTCTTCTTCAAGGCCATTACTATCGGCAATATTGGAGATATAGGAAGCTCCTAAGGAGAGAACTATATCTTTTGATTTTCCTGAAAGTGGATTAAATACAACGGAAGCTACGTAATTCTCTATCACATTATCTGAATTAGCCTTATCAATGTCTCCATTAAAGAAACCAAAGGAGGTTTCCATGAGGTCATTGGCATAACCTACTACCACAGCCGATTCTCTGGTCTCTCCAATTTCTAAGGTTAACGGGTCGCTGACAAAGTGGGTCTCAAAGTTGCCAAAAGGGACATACAATTTACCCACTGAGAGGTAAACCGGGAAGGTCCCGGTTCCACCTAAGGTTATGATCCCTTCATCCAGGTCAACCGGTCCTTCACCTTCTTCCCAGAGCCAGAGAAGATGGGCTTTGGTGTATTCATTAATATCTATATCCAGCCCAAATTCTACAGTAGATAGCGAGATGTCACTTTCGTTCTCTTCATCTTCTCCTTTAGGCTTACTTTTGAGATAGGAGACTTCTGCTTCTACCGCCCCGCTAACTTCTATCTTCTCAGCCAATCCACTTAAGAGCCCTACACCTTCTTCTTCCTTTTGGGCAATCTTTTCTTTTTCTTCTAACTGGCTAATTCTTGTCTTTAGTTCAGCGATCTCGTCTTCAATTTCTTCTGCCAAAGCAAGATTTACCATTAGAAAAGAACCCAATAAAAGGCTAACCACCAAAAACAACTTTATCTTTCTTTTCATTTTTTATTGCCCTCCTTTCTCGCGTTTCCTCTGACCGAGGATTTAATAGTATTACCTTTTTAAATTTTGTGCTACCAAATTTTAACACGACCATCTGCATAATGTCAAGTCGTTCGCCTTCGGCGAACTTCCCAACGGGGGTTTACACCCCCAATGGCGGTCGCTTTCACTCCCTGTTACCCCCTCTACTGCGCAAGGGGGTTTTCTCGCCACCCCCTTGGCAATCCCCCCTTGATCCTACGGAGATAAAAGATATAAATTCCTGTAGGTTCAAGTCAAGGGAAAGAAAACACTAATTTCAATTTTCGGTCTATCAGATAAATTTTGAGTTGAATGAGGGGAATAGAGAAAGGAAACTGGTGGATTTAATCTCGGGTCGTTTTTTCTCTTTTTAAGATAAGACCTAATACCTTTTTAATCATTCCTTTCTGTTTAGCATAATCACTTATTGCCTGCCAGCGAAAATTGAAATATCTGTGAGCCAGGCGATTTCTTTGGAAAGCCAATCGTGAAAGGTTCTCCTGTTCTTCTTGAGAAAGTCCAAAAAATTCTCCAATCTTTTTTAAGGTGTCGCTGTAACTTTCCACCGCAATGCCTTTTTCAGTGAGAATAGTTCCACTTATTTCTATGAAAGCGGTGAGGATATTTTCTATGGTTCTATCTATTATCTTTTGAAGTTTCCTATCATCCTGATACTCTTTCCAGGATTTACAGGCGTATTCTTTGTCAAATTCAACCATCTCTTCGGTAATGAATTGAAGAGATTCGGCAATTCTACCTTCGGCGTATTTAAAATCAGGCATAACGCAGTTCCTCTAAATTGCGGCTTGTTCTTTCCAGTTGCCATTTTACACCAAACAGGCTGAAGTCTTCCATGTGGAAAATAGCCTTCATCCTATAGGTAATATATTTCGAAGAATTTCTTATGTAAACAGGCTCACCGGCAATGATGGCATTGTAATAAAGCATTGGCTTTCTGAAATCAGGATAGATAGGAATCGTATTCACATCTTTCCCAAAGTTTTCAGAAACATTCACGGAAATATTGGTAATTAATTCGTAAATTTCCTCTTCGGAAGTAAAAGAATCGTCAAAAATCACCGCAATATCTATATCCGACTCCTCTTTAGGATAACCTCGGTACCAGGAACCGAATAAGAGGACTATATCTACGTGATAAAATTCCGCCTTTTCCCTGAAGAACTTCTTAAGGGCAAAGATAAGTTCTTCCCTTTTCATTTTTCCTGTTGTTCTCCTTTTAACAACCTAAGTGTCTAAAATATATCACAAGTTAGTAGCAAAGTCAAAAGCTATGCCGACAGCCAGATTTTGGTGAATGGACAATAGGAAGCCTTATTTTAGAGGGAAGAATCGGAGCGTCCTATGTCACTTGAGGCGGCGGCCGGTGGAAGCCATGGTCAGTTCACCAAACTTCACGCCCTTGGTGGCGCGCAAAACCCGGCTCAGGTTCAGCACTTCTTTGGTTGTTCCTTTTACCACGATAACCTCTAAGCAGTTGTCGTGGTCCAGATGGATATGCTGGCTGGAGATGATGAGGGAGTGGAAGTCATGCTGGAGGTCGGTGAGCCGTTTAACCAGTTCCCGCTGATGGTGGTCATAAACCAGGGTTATCGCACCTGCCACGTCCTGGCTCTTTGCCTGCCATTCCCGCTTGATTAAACTTTCCCGCATCAAATCCCGGATGGCTTCAGACCGGTTGGGATAAGACTCGCTTTCTATAAGCGCATCAAAGCGCGTCAGCAGGTCTTCCGGCAGCGAAACGCCGAAACGAATCAGTTTTTCTTTACCCATCCGTGTTATTCAAATACCTACTTGAGGGAATCAACCATCTCCTGGTACTTCTGGTTGGCTTTAGAAGATTCCTCCTTAAAGGTTTTATACTCTTTATCCAGTTCCGGGCACGAAGATTCGGAGAACGCTTCCAACGTTAGTTCATCCTGTTCAAACATCTTCTGGAGGGTGGTATTCCAGATTGCTTTTCTTCCCTCAATGACTCCGTTGCTCTTTACCACTTTTCCCGGCATCACGACCACCAGGGCAAGGTCTACTTGCGAAAATAACATATTTTTCATCATCTCCGCCTCAGGACCTTTTCCTAAGTTTACTTTACCCTGGGGAGAACTTTCCCGTGCCGTCTTGAGGTCAAATACCGCTTTGAAGTGATACTGGTCCTTCTCTTTTGCCCAGACAAACTCTTTTATTCCTTTAGAAATAGGATTTTGAGGGTCTTTGAATTTTTTGATATCGTCGGTGTAAATGCTGAAAGTAAAGTCTAAATCAGAAAGGCCGGAGATACCCAATTTTTCTATTTCCAAAGAACCTACCATTGGACCGGCGGTGGAAATAGTCTTTGCAATATCTATGTTGGAGACGGTCGTTATTTTTCCTGCGCCATCAGGATAGACATAGCATCGGTTTTCTATCTTTATACATCCGGCAAAGCCCACACTTAAGAAAATCAGCATTAAGACTAAAACCCTTTTCTTCATTGTTACCTCCATGTTTGTGTAAACCAAATTATATCACATTCTGTGGTTTTCTGCGCAATTCAGGTATTAAAAAATGCAAAACTGTGCTAAAATAAAAAGAGAGTATTCCTTGGTATGAAGATAATAAAGCGATACCTGGTAAAAAGTTTCTGGCTCCCTTTTTTGGTGGCGTTGGGCTTCATCGTTTTTCTTTTGTCGTTAGGCAGTCTTTTCCAACTGGTCGAACTGCTGGTACGCAACGTCCTTTCCGGTTCGCTCTTGCTCAGGTACTGGTTTTTCTTGCTTCTGGCACTTCTACCCTATGGTTTTTCGTTAGCCGCCTTGCTTGGTACGTCCCTTACTTTCAGCCGGTTCAGTCAGGACCACGAATTTTTAGCCATCAAGAGTCTGGGTATCCCGTTCAGCCAGGTTCTGATGCCCTTTTTGTTACTGGGTCTTTTTCTCTCAATAGTGAATTTTTTTCTGGTCAGTTTTGTGCAACCCTTCGGGCTTTATCAGAACCGTCTGCTCCTTTTCCAGGCACGGCTTGGCAGCCCGAATAACCTCTTTAAACCCGGTTCCGTAATAACCGACTTTCCCGGTACGGTCATCTTTATTCCGGATAAAGGCAGCCGGGAAACCAAAGTTACCATCTATCAGAAAGATGAAAATTTGGTGCGGTCCATTTCCGCCGGTCGGATTAAAGTGGTCCAGCGGCATGGTCAGCCATACCTCTGCCTGGAAGATGGCGTCATTCAGATTTATCAGCCTCAGGATTCAGACGCTTCTCAACGGCTCAGTTTCAAGAAGTATCTCTTTCCTTTGCCCCAAAAGGCAAATAAGATAAAATCTCCCGAACCTAAACTCCAGGAGCAAAGTTCTTATCATCTATCACGGCAGACTATGGCAAGTGCAAGAGCAGAGCAGAAAAGGCGCATTTCTTTTGCGATAACGCCGATACTCTTCGTGTTTATTGGCATACCATTAGGTATTTTTATACCACGCAGTCTCTGGAGTGTTACCAGTGCCTGCGGATTGGTTTTTGGTTATTACTTCGCCCTTTCCGGGCTGGATGCCCTGGTGAGAGTAAAACCGTATCTTGCACCAACCTTCTTTCTTCCGGATATCCTTCTTCTGGCAATCGGAGTCTGGTTGTTGAAGAGGATTGACTGACTTAAATGAAGAGGCTGGACAAGTATTTAGGGCTGGAGTTTCTGAAGGTCTATATTCTGTCGGCATTAGCGCTTACCGTAATCGGTCTGACCGGTGTCCTGTCTGATGACCTCAACGACTATTTACGGAGCGGATATTCTTTAGCCTCGGCCCTGCGTGCTTTTTTGTGGATGGTACCGGGTATCTACGTCCAGTTTTCACCACCGGCGGTTTTGGTTGCGGTACTTATCACGTTGGGCCTGATGGGTAAATATCAGGAAACCCTGGTACTGGAAGCCTCGGGTCTTTCTCCGTTGCGTTTCTTATGTCCCTTTCTCGGGGTAAGTCTGATGCTGTCCCTGGGGACTTTTCTTGTGAACGAAAGAGTGGTTCCTGTTTCCTACAACCAGTTTAAGCAGGAGACAGAAATCCGTAAACCGTTTCTGGCTTTACCGGCTTTTTTTCTCTATGCGGACGTTTATCGGGTTAAAAAAGATTTATTTGAAAACAGCACCATCCTCTTTTTTTATCCGGATGGAAGACTGAAGGAGGTCTATCAGGCTAAGCAATCCTGGATTGGGAAGGACGGCAAATGGCAGATGAAGATTGGTTCCCGTACCGTTTTTGCCGCTTCCGGACAGTCAGCGTACAAAGATTCGTTTGAAAATCTTGCGGCTGAATTCGGTCTTGTCCGAGAGGACCTGCAGCCTTTTTTACGGCCCCTGGAAATGTTAAACCTCCGGCAATTGTCCGATTATCTCAAAAAACTGGCTAAAGCAGGGGTTTCTCCCGCTAACGTCAGAACCGCTTACTTCAGCCGGTTCAGCACCCCTTTACTTAATTTGGTGGTGGTTTTTCTGGCGCTTCCTCTGGTCCTTATCCGGACCCGTTCCCGGCCAATACTGATTATTACCGGAATCTGTTTAGCTGTCTTTACCTATTGGTTTTATTCTTTGTCTCTGGCATTAGGAAAAGAAGGATACATTACTCCGATTCTGGCAGCGTTCCTGCCCCACCTGATAATTCTGGGCGTGGCCGGGATTTTCCTTTACGCCAGATCCTAAGGAGTTGCTAAGCCTATTTCTGGAGGAGTAGATGAAAAAACAGAAGGGAAAAGGATACAAGATTTATCTTGATAATACCCAGGCGGTTGAAAAAAGGGTTAAAGACTTGCTGTCCCGGATGACCCTGGAGGAGAAGATTAGCCAGTTAGGCGCCAATTTATTGGAGAGTCTTTTAGGAAAAGACCATTTTTCGATTCGAAAGGTCAGAAAGATTGCCGCGGATTTGGGAATCGGCGTTCTCCACAACATTGTTAAAGATTTCCGGCTCAACATTGATGTGGTTGACAGCGTCCAGCATTATTTAAAGGAAAAAACCCGACTGGGCATACCGGCAATCATTACCGGTGAGGGCGTGCACGGCCATATGTCTGAGGGTGCCACCATCTTTCCGCATGGCCTGGCTCTGGCCAGCACCTGGAACCCGGAACTGGTGCGAAAGGTTAGTTCGGTTGTAGCCCGGGAAGCCAGGTCGGTCGGCGTAAGCCAGATTCTGTCGCCGGTCCTCGATTTATCCCGGGAGCCGCGCTGGGGCAGGTGCCAGGAGAATTACGGCGAAGACCCGTATCTTACCGGTCGGATGGGCGTTGCCTATATCAAAGGGCTTCAGGGAGAGGGTCCGGCTATTGACGGCGAACATTGCGCGGCTACGCCGAAACACTTTGCGGCACACGGCACGCCGGAAAGCGGAATCAACCTGGCACCGGTCCATACCGGTGTGCGGGAATTGCGGACCGAGTACCTGCCTCCCTTCAAAGACGCAATCTGTGAGGCGAAAGCCGCATCTATCATGAACTGTTACAGCGAGATAGACGGTATTCCCTGCGCTTCCTCACGGGAACTCCTTACCGACATCCTGCGTAAAGAATGGGGGTTTAAGGGATACGTCTATTCCGACTGGGGGTCTGTGGAAATGCTTCACTCCATGCACCATACCGCCGCCACTCTGGAGGAAGCCGGCAAACAGGCACTGGAAGCCGGCGTGGATTTAGAGGGGCCGATTCCAAATTCATACGGGAAACGGTTGCTGAAGATGGTCAGGGGAGGTAAGGTTTCTACCAAGACCATTGACCAGGCAGTCAGCCGCATCCTGCGGCTGAAATTTCTGCTGGGTCTCTTTGAAAACCCCTATCCGGCCGACCCGGAACTTGCCCAAACCATCCGGAATTGCGCGGAACACCAAGAACTGGCGCTTCGGACCGCACGGGAATCAATAATCCTGCTGAAGAACGAGGCGAACCTCCTGCCGCTCTCCAAAACAATTTCCTCCGTTGCGGTAATCGGTCCGAACGCGGATAAGGCGCAGGTTGGCAACTATTCGGTCCCGAAAGAAGGTATGGCAACCGTCCTGCAGGGCATCAGGAACAAGATTTCCGGAGATGTGCAGGTTTATTACAGCCAGGGCTGCGGCATCTACGAATTGTCAACCGAGGGTATCCCTGAGGCGGTGGAGACCGCCCGGAAAGCAGACGTAGTCGTTCTGGTCCTGGGTGAGTCCAACCAGGTCTGCGAGGAAGGGGTTGACCAGAGCGACCTGCGGCTGCCTGGAGTCCAACTGGATTTAGTCAAGGCGGTGTGCGGGACCGGAAAGCCGGTGGTCGCGGTTCTTTACAACGGCCGTCCGCTCGACATTTCCTGTCTGGCCGAGAACGTGCCGGCCATCCTGGAGACCTGGTACCCGGGCGAGGATGGCGGCAATGCGGTTGCGGACATTCTTTTTGGAGACTGCAACCCGTCCGGAAAACTGCCGGTTTCCCTGCCCCGTTCCACCGGCCACATCCCGGTCTATTACAACTACAAACCGAGCGGCCGGGGCTGCTGTTATCATAATCCGGGCTCGCCGGGCAAGCCGGGACGGGATTACGTTTTTGCTTCGCCCGCTCCGTTGTTTGAATTTGGCCACGGTTTAAGTTATACCACTTTCAATTACGGCAACCTGCGGGTGAACCCGGCTAAGATAAGTCCGTCCGGGCAGGTGAAAGTGAGCGTGGAAGTGACCAATACCGGCAATCGTTCCGGTGCCGAAGTGGTTCAGATTTATTTAAGGGACGTGGTGAGCAGCGTGACCACGCCGGTCAAGGCATTGAAACGCTTCCAGAAAGTGAATCTGGAGCCGGGCGAAACGAAAAAAGTTCGGTTTACGCTCCTTCCTTCAGACCTGGAATTGCTTAACCGGCAGATGAAGATGAAAGTGGAACCCGGAGTTTTTGAGGTGATGGTCTCCGGATTGAAGCGGAAGTTTGAGGTGCGTTAAGCTTTAGGGGACAACCCCTTAGGCCTGGTACCCGGCCAGGAGGGCTTTTTCGTTCAAAGAGACCGCGCCGGGTTTGCCGGGAAAGACCGCGGGAAGTGTTTTTTTTAACGAATTTAGGGTCGGAAACAGTCTGAGTATCTTCTGGTCTTCCCGTGCCTTTTTTGCCAGAAATCCAGCCACCACCATGTTGGCGCATCTTTTATCGCCTAATTTTTGGGCAAGGCTGTCCGCCGGGAGCATGAAAATCTTACGTTTTTTTTCGGTTTTCGGCTTAACCAGGTCGGCATTAATTACCAGCAAGCCGTTTTTTACGACTAAAGAATTCAGGTAATCATAGGCAAACGGTTCCAGGAAGATACCCACGTCAGCCTTGGAAACAATCGGTGAGGGTATCGGCGACTCGGAGATGATAATCGTAGAGAAAGCGTAGCCGCCCCTTATCTCCGCACCGTAGATGGGGTAACAACTGACTTCTTTTCCCTCGTCCATCCCGGCAATTGCCAGAAGTTTGCCTAAGGTAATGACACCCTGTCCGCCGGTCCCGCCCAGAATTATGCGACACATAGATTTTAGGAAAAGAGGTCACCGTTACCCCAGCCGATAACAGTGACCTCTCTTTTATTCAGACTTACCGATATGTTTCTATGCCTTCCCGTTGCTTCCCAGGAGTTCGCACTTGGCGATGTACATCTTCTTCAGTTCTTCCCGTGCCGGGCCAAGGTATTTCCGGGGGTCAAACTCCGCCGGATGTTCGGCGAGGTACTGCCGGATCATGGCAGTCATGACCAGCCGGCCGTCGGAATCGATGTTCACCTTGCAGACGTTGGTTTTAACAGCTTTTTTAACTTGTTCTTCCGGGACGCCGGCGGTGTTCTCCATCTTGCCGCCGTATTTGTTGATGATGTCAATGTACTTATGCAGTACGGAAGATGCGCCGTGCAGGACAATCGGAAAACCCGGCAGGCGTCTTTCGCACTCTTCCAGAATATCAAAACGCAGCGGCGGAACCGCCTCACCCGGTTTCACCTTAAATTTGTAAGCGCCGTGGGAAGTCCCGATGGAGATGGCAAGGTGGTCAACCCCTGTCTTGGTGACGAAGTCCTGGACATCTTCCGGCCTGGTGTAGTGGGTTACTTCCGAGGAAACGTGTTCTTCAATACCGGCCAAAACCCCCAGTTCCCCCTCAACGGTAACATCACGTTCATGAGCGTATTCCACCGTCTTCCTGGTCAGGACAACGTTTTCTTCGAAAGGCAGGGAAGAACCGTCTATCATCACGGTTGAGAAGCCGTAATCAACGCAACTCTTAGCCAGTTCAAAGCTGTCTCCGTGGTCCAGGTTCAACGCGATGGGGATATTACCGCCCATTTCCCTGGCCATGGCAACCGCGCCGGGTACCATGTACCGGAGCAAAGTTTGGTTTGCATACTGCCGGGCGCCCTTGGAAATTTGCAGGATAACCGGGGATTTGCACTCCACACAGGCGGCGATTATCGCCTGAAGCTGTTCCATGTTGTTGAAATTGTAAGCCGGCACCGCGTAACCTCCGGTCATTGCCTTTTTAAACATTTCCCGGGTATTTGACAGTCCTAAATCCTTGTAACTCACCGCCATTCTTCCCTCCTTTTTCCGTACAACGGAATAATCCTTGAAATTAGAATTATACCATTTCTTTCTGTAAAACACCAACGACTTGACTTATCGTGGTAATATGTTTTAACATAATTTGAGAAATGGCGAAGGTCAATGTTCAGCATTGTCTGGGGAAAAGTTTTTCTTGCCCTTGTTGTTTGAGAGAGCACCACATCCCTATCCAGAGAATCCTTACCCGGAAAAGGGCTGTTTCCCGGTTACCAGATTTCCTTTCCCGGCTCATCCGGAAGAAGAAAATTCTGGTGCTTAGCGACGATATTACCTACGAAATCGCCGGCAAAAAAATCGTTAGAATTTTGCGGGAGGACTTTCGGATTTCTTCACTGGTTCTTTCTTCCGATAAGGGCAGGCAGGTGTATGCGGACGAAAAATATTTCCCGGGGATTTTTAGTGCCGGTCAGGACAAAGATGCCATAATTACCGTGGGCAGCGGTTCGGTTACCGATATGGGGAAGTACGTTGCCCATAACCTTAAACTGCCCTGGATATCTTTTCCTACCGCTCCCTCTATGAACGCTTATACCTCGGGCGTTGCTGCTTTTCTTTCCGGAGGAGTGAAAGTTACCGTGTCAACCCAGCCGGCCCTGGGAGTCATTATTGACCTGAATGTAATTACCCATGCTCCTCTGGATTTAATCAAAGCCGGCTTTGCGGATAGTTTAGCCAAATCTTTTGCCAATGCTGACTGGAAGACGGCGTCTCTATTTACGGGTGAAGACTTCTGTTTGCTTCCTTTCAAAATAACCACCGAGGCAGAGCACAAGTACCTTCAGAACTCCTGACATACCCCCCTCCAGAATTTGTCCGCTTTTCAGATTTACAACACTCCTTGATGCACCCCGAAACACATCTGTAGTTTGGTGCCGGGGAAGCACACCTCCATCCGATTAAGTGTCTCACACATAGCTGCAATAACTTTGCTGCGGTGCTCCGAGCTAAGCGACATCAAGGTCACCCGCAACTTGTCTTCACCAATCTCCAGGTCTGCAGGACACTGAAGCGCACTGGTTATCAATGTTCGTCCCTCCTGGTCAGCTCGGGCATAATGAGGCCGTACCAACGCCAGCAGGTCGCTCTCGGCCTGATACGCAACCATCTTTATGCAGTTGGTAATGTGCCTACGCTCTCCCGATAACCGGACCATAGGCTCTCCGGCAAGGTCTTTGACTTCAATCCGCTTAGGCATCTGGTTATGACGGGATTGAAGAATCTCAATTTGCTTTTGTAATTCTCGTATCTGCCCTCCCAGTTCACCATATGCAATCTTGAATCCGCGGATTGTCGGCCTCCTCCCTTCCTTATTGTCTATGGCCGCCCTCCCATAGATCGCTTGCATCCCCTTGAGTTTGGCGCGGAGTGCCATCAATTCTTTCTTTCTCTTCCGGCACTCGGGGTTGGGCACCAACCGCTGAGGGTCTTCAGTCTCGGATTTGTAATCCACCAGTGCATCAAGCGCATACTCCTCACGAAGATATTTCAAAAAATTCTCCTGCCGCCATCGCTCGAACATCCGATATGCCAACACCACGGCCGGCAAATCCACGCGACTGGTCACAATAGGGGTTTGATGACCGCCTGGGCACAATCGGGTTATCTGACGTAGGCGCAGTCTCCCTTTTAGCAACCGGATGTTCTTGTCGTTCAACTCGTAAGACACCTTCCGGCCTTCTATTCTCTTCGTGCAGGTCTCGAACCGAGTGCGCGGCATCTCCTTCCACCTGCCTTTGCGGTAAGTCAGTATATCGAAACCCGACATTATGATCTTCAAGAACAACTTCGGGCTCCAGCCACCCCGGTCGAAAACAATCGTCACCCGGCGTTTTCCAATCAGCAAGCGAATCTTCTTCAGGATATCCGGCAGCATTGCAATCAAACCTTCGTTCACTTCGGCAGTTACGACGAAAATCGGGTCTCCTCTCAGGTCGTTGACCCAATAGTCTGTAGTCGCCGGCAGTGCCAAACGTAAACGGGTGGCGTATGCCTTCGATATCCTCCGCCGGCCATGGTAGATGCACACATGGCCATCTACATAAAGGAAACCAATCATCCTTCCACGCTTGGCGATGCGAAGCTTGGCCAGTTTCTGTCCAAACAGCTCCGCTTTCCCAACAACTGCCAGCCGGCTGAGCTTGCGCCTGAGCGTTTTGACTTCCGGCGCTCGATCCAAACCCAATAAGCGACCGACCTCCATAGGCGCATGCTCTTTCAGTCCCTCTGGCCGCTTGATACGCAACAGGGCCATCAGTAACATTGCCAGAATTGTAGTCCTGAGTCCGTAGAAAGCAGGGCCGATTCGCCCGTAAACTTCTTCCGCTACCGAGAAGACGCCGCTTTGCACTAAGGCTGGCACCGCTAACAATACCCCGGCACGTGGTATTTGCTTGCCAGGAACAAACATCGGCGCCGCATCGTCCAGCAGACCTACCCGAGCCAATAAACGATCTATCTGGCGGTTTGCTGGATTGGCGTCTAAACTCCATCCCTGAATAGTCTCGTTCACTGCTGATTTTGCTGATACATTCACCGCCGAATCTGGAGAAGTGTCGGGCGCGGTGTGTGTTTCTGGCAATGCATCTGTAGGCGGGAGAACCGATTTGTCCAAGCGACTCAACCACCTGTAAACTGAACGCACGCTGACGTTGAGACGTTGGGCAATACCACGAACATCCATCCCATTTCTTTCCAGTGCCGCAGATGTTTGAACCCAGGGACTTGGCTCTGCTTGGGTGCCTTGCGGACGTCCTGAAGACCTTCCCAAAGTAGACATACCCCCAACTTCGTATCGGTGTTGATAACGTCGCAATGTGCGCGTTGAGCATCCGAACGCTCGCGCGACCTCGTTCTGATCCGCATAACCGCATAGAACCAAACTGACCATCGCATGCGCTTTGGCCATCCGATCCCCTTTTTTCCAGTGATACATCGGCAAGCCTGCTACACATACGACACGCAAGATGCCTTCCCGACGTAAGGTGCACCGTCCGTTGATGGCAATCGTGTTGAAAGGTGGTGAGTCCGGCAAGGGCAATTCTATTTGTTTGCCCGCAAAGTTCATATCTCCATTCTACAACAGACTGTTGCGAATCCCAAAAAGCGGACATATTATTTGGCATAAGGATAAACCGACATGGAGAACGCATAACCGTCGAGACTATAGTCAAACTATCCCAAAAAGCGGACATATTATTTGGCACACTTTTTCAATCTATGTCCCCTACTCTCCGACGGGAACATCCGCCTATGTCAGGAGTTCTGAATTTAGAAAATATGGAGTTTATCTTAACACCATGGCTAAGATTCTTCCTAATCTAAATCCTCTTCTTTCGATGCCCGTTTCAAGGCAGCTCAAATACCCCGATTAGGGGTGGCGACTTACCGCGAATATGGGTGGCGACTTTGGGTGAATATGGGTGGCGACTTTGGGTGAATATGGG
>CAZVUE010000005.1:0-17885 GCA_964630335.1 uncultured bacterium
TTGAGTAAGGTGCTGCGCTCTTTCTTTATTGTCTCGGGAACAGGGTTCGGAAAGGAGGCGGCTGGTGTGCTGGGTCGTGGAGAAAACCTGAAGATATGTACCTTTGTGAATCCAAGACTCTTTGCGAAATCCAAGGTCTCTTGAAAATCTTCTTCTGTTTCTCCGGGAAAACCCACCATCAGGTCAGTGGTAAGGATGAGGTTGGGTATTTTGCTCCGGATACGATTAACCAAAGAAAAATATTCTGCGGTTGTGTAGCCGCGGCCCATTTTTTCCAGGATTCGGTCTGAACCGGACTGAAGCGGAAGATGAAAATGCGGATAGATTCGAAGGTCGGTTGCCATCAAATCAATCAAGTCCGGTTTCACCAGGTCTGGTTCCAGGGAACTGAGCCGGACTTTAAAGCCGGCGGGTAAATCCGGTAACGCAAGAATCTGCTGGAGTAAGTAAGTCAAACTTAAACCAGAATTATAACCATAAAGACCCAAGTTTATTCCGGAAAAGACTATCTCCCGGTAGCCATTAGTAATTAATCCCTGGACCTCTGAAATTACCTCGTTTATCGGTCTGCTCCTGACCGGTCCCCGGATGCGGGAAACTAAGCAGTAATGACATCTTCTGCTGCAGCCATCCTCAACTTTAAGGAAAGCCCGGGAATGGCCGGCGAAACAGGTAATCTTCTCCCGGCACTCAGGAAATTGGGATAAAATTTCTTCAAAGGGAATTACCTTGAACCTACAGGAATTTATATCACCCCCACCTACTCCTCCCCCCTCTGAGGGCGAGGACTCCAACCCTTGGTTGGAGGAGGATAAAGATGGGGGGTAATTTGACTTGATGGTCTCGGAAATATCCTTTTGAGACTGGCTGTCCATCCGGGCAAAACAGCCGGTTATGGTAACGTCTTTGCCTTTTTTGGCTCCCTGTTTAGCCAGGCGTAAACCCTCTGATTCAGCCCGGCTGGTTACTACGCAGGTATTGACCACTAATTTGTCGGCATCAGTGAGGTTAGTGACCAGTTCGTCGCCGGCATTAACAAAATTTTCCCGCAGGACCTGGGCTTCGTACTGGTTGACCTTACACCCGAAGACCGCAACCTTTACTTTCATTTAATGCCCTGTCATTCCCGTGTGTCTTTAGCGGGAATCCAGATTCCTGCCTAATGCATGCAGGAATGACAAAGTGATTATGAGATAATTTCCAAAGAAAAGTCCAGGGCCGGAGCGGAATGGGTGAGACGGCCGATGGAAATACGGTCAACTCCAGCCAGCGCATACGCTCGGACGTTCTGCAGGGTGATTCCACCCGAAACCTCTATCTTTCCCTTGAATTCCATCCGGATAAGTTCTTTTCTTACTGCCCGTACCTTTTCCGGAGACATATTGTCAAAAAGGATGATATCCGCACCGGCAGATGCGGCGGTTAAGGCTTCTTTGATATTCTCTACTTCCACTTCAATCGGTATGCCCTTCCTTCTAATCTCCCTTTTTCCCCCTTTGCAAAAGGCGGGTGCACTACCATCAAGGTAGGGGGATTGAGGGGGATTCCGTTTTTTCTTTCGGGCTTCTTTTATCAAACTGGTGATGGCGTCCAGCCGGGTCCGGACTTTTTTAGAGGCAGACAGTGCAGAAATATGGTTGTCCTTGATTAAAATTCCGTCAAAGAGTCCGAACCGGTGGTTCTTTCCGCCGCCGGCTTTTACCGCATATTTTTCCAGCGCACGTAAGGTTGGTGTGGTCTTGCGGGTATCAAAAATATCCGCCTTGGTGCCGGCAGCCTTTTCCACAAACTTGCGGGTTAAGGTAGCGATTCCGGAAATCCTGCTCAAGAAATTAAGGCTGGTACGTTCCGCGGAGAGGAGAATTGGTAAGGGACCGAATATTTCCAATACTTTTTCTCCGGCGGCGACATCCTGTCCGTCTTTTTTAAATGCCTGAAATTTAACCCGCGGGTTTAACGACAAAAAAGACTGTTGGGCCATCGGCAAACCAGCGATAACCCCCCTTTCTTTGGCAATGATTATCGCTCTGACTGCAGATCCTTGGGGAACCAGGTTCGCAGTTATGTCACCGGGACCGATGTCTTCGGCCAAAGCGGACCGAACCAATTCTTTCCAGTTCTTTTTCACCTTTCAACTCCTTAATCTTGTCTCTTATGTGCGCTGCCCGTTCAAAATCTAATTCCCGGGAAGCCTTAAACATTTCTGCCTCCAGACGTTTGATTACCGTAAAAAGGTTTTGGTCGGTAATCTCTTCTTTCAGAATCACGTCGGAGACCCTGGGTTTTTCGCTTAGAATTTCCTCTATTCCTTTATAAATTCCTTTCTGGATAGTGGCCGGAGCAATATTATGCTCCTGGTTATATTCCATTTGAATTTTGCGCCGGCGTTCAGTCTCTGCCATCGCCATCCGCATCGCATTGGTAATTTTATCCGCGTAGAGGATAACTTCACCGTCCAGCGACCGGGCCGCGCGACCGGCAATCTGAATCAGGGAAGTCTCCGACCTTAAGAATCCTTGCTTGTCTGCCTCCAGAATCGCCACCAGACTTACCTCCGGCAAATCTAACCCTTCCCGAAGAAGATTGATGCCCACCAGAACGTCATATTTTGCCTCGCGTAATTCCCGTAAAAGTTCCACCCGGCGGAAGGTATCTACCTCGTAATGGATATATTCTACCTTTATTCCTAAATTTTTCAAATAGTCGGCTAACTCTTCCGCAGTATTTTTGCTCAGGGTAATAACCAGCGTGCGCTGGGTTTTGGCGATTCGTCTCTTAATTTCGGCAATCAAATCATCAATCTGGTTAGTGGCTGGCCGGACAATCATCGGCGGGTCTAAAAGTCCGGTAGGCCGGATAATCTGCTCGGCAATACCGGGTACCTTGTCACCTAAGTACTTGGCACCGGAAATCTTTAACTCATACTCGCCGGGAGTTGCGGAAACAAAGATGACGGACCGCATAAACTTCTGGAACTCTTCCCATCTTAACGGCCGGTTGTCCAGCGCTGACGGAAGCCGGAATCCGTATTCTACCAGAGTCTCTTTTCGGGAACGGTCTCCAAAGAACATACCCCGTATCTGCGGAATACTGATGTGGCTCTCGTCGATAAAGAGGAGGAAGTCTTCGGGAAAGAAATCCAGCAGGCAATAAGGCCGTTCTCCGGGAATCCTGCCGTCAAAATGCCGGGAATAGTTTTCCACACCGTGGCAGTATCCCATCTCCTCCAGCATCTCTAAATCATAATTGGTGCGTTGTTCCAACCTCTGGGCTTCCAGAATCTTCTCCGTCTCCTTCAGTTTCTCCAACCGTTCTTTTAATTCCTCCCGGATGCTCTTTACGGCGCGCTCCATCTTGGGCTGGGTGGTAACAAACTGTTTGGCGGGATAGATGAGTATTTCATCTTCTTTTGCCATATCTTTTCCGGTCAGCGTATCAAAGTAGGAAATGTTGATTGCCCGGTTACCAACAACCTCAATCCGTAAGCCGCGTTCTTCGTAGGAAGGTACGATTTCCAGGCGGTTCCCGCGAACCCTGAACCGGCCGCGGCTCAGGTCAAAATCGTTGCGTTCATATTGAATCTCAATAAGGCGTCTCATAATATCCCGGAGGTTCACTTCCTGCCCTCTGGTAAGATGGAGAGTTAAATCAGCGTAGTCTTCCGGACTGCCGGAGGGATAGATGCAGGAGACGGTTGCCACCACAATAGTATCGCGGTGGGTAGACAGACTGCTGACTCCGTACATCCGCAGACGGTCGATATCCTCGTTGATAGAAACGTCTTTTTCAATATAAGTATCCGTGGTTGGAATGTACGCCTCAGGTTGATAGTAATCATAGTAACTGACAAAGTAAGCCACCCGGCTTTTCGGAAAGAATTCCCGGAATTCACCGTATAACTGTGCTGCCAGAGTTTTATTAGGCGATATAACCAGGGTGGGCCGCTGAACCTGATTGATGACGCTTGCCATAGTGTAAGTTTTACCGCTGCCGGTAACACCCAAGAGTGTCTGGTAACGGACATCGTTTTTTAAATTTCCGGTCAGCGTCTCAATTGCCTCTGGCTGGTCACCGGCGGGTTTAAATCCTGAAATCAGTTCAAATCCCATCGGTTTTTATTATATCGTTATTTCCCTGCTGGATGCAACTCTCCGGGAGGCTTGACAAACAAGATGTTGTGTTTTACAATATAGTAAACCACAATATGCGGTGTCCTTTCTGCGGTTACCTGGAAGATAAAGTCGTAGACAGCCGCCTTTCCGAAGACGGAAAAAATATCCGGCGCCGCCGGGAATGTTTAGCCTGTAACCGCAGGTTCACCACCTATGAAATTGTAGAAGAAAAAACCCTGATGGTGGTCAAACGGGACGGACGCCGGGAACCTTTTTCCCGGGACAAACTACAGGCAGGGTTAGCGAAGGCTTTCGAAAAAAGGCCGGTAGAAACGGAAGAGATTGAACGCATTGTGGACCGAATCAGCGGTGACTTAAGAAGTCAGTACGAAAAAGAAGTGCCCGCGGTAAAAATCGGTGAATTGGTAATGGAATCCCTGAAGAAGATTGATGCGGTAGCGTACGTGCGTTTTGCCTCAGTCTACCGCCAGTTTACTGATGTTGCCGAGTTTACGAAAGAGGTCGCCCAACTAAAAAACAATAGATAAAATATGGAACAACCTAAAGAAGTAAGGAAACGGGACGGTAAGATGGCACCGTTTGAAAAAACAAAGATTGTCAATGCCATCTTTAAAGCAGCGTCTGCGGTAGGTGGTGCTGACCGTAACTTAGCGGAAGACCTGGCGGATGCAGTTACCATTTATCTCTCACGAGAATTTGCCGGACGTATTCCTACCGTAGAGGAAATTCAGGATATCGTAGAACGTGTCCTTATTAAGACCGGCCATGCCAGAACCGCCAAAGCGTATATCCTTTATCGCCAAAAAAGAGCCAAAGTGAGACAGGTTAGAGCCGGGGTACTACCCGAAGAAACAAAACTGAGTGAACTGGAGGTTGCCAGATTAAAGGAATCGACTGACTTAGCCCTCTTTGTCCGCACCAGTGCGGAAGACATCGTTTCCTGGAACCGGGAAAAGATTGTGGAAGCGCTCTGCCGGGAGACCGGACTCCACCAGAACATTGCGGAAATCATTGCTCTGGAAGTGGAGGACGATATCATCGCCTCCAAAATTAATACCCTGACCGCTCCCCTTATCCGGGAGATGGTCAATGCCAAACTGGTAGAGTACGGATTTGAAGACGAACGTAGACGGCATACCCGTCTGGGTATGCCTCACTACGATGTCCGGCAGGTAATTACCCTGCCCAATAAGGAGAACGCCAATATTCCCCACAATCCGGAGGCAACCAACCTTTCTCTTGCCGAAGCGATAAAAAAAGAATTTGCCCTTCTGGAGGTTTTCAGTCCGGACGTGGCTGACAACCATCTCTCCGGCGACATTCATCTGCACGACTTAGGTATGGTGGACAGGCCTTATTCGTTCTATGGAGATGAATGCGTCTATTTAAAAACACAACGGGTCATTGAAAGTATTTCTTTAGCGCAACTTTTTGCACAAGCCGATGTCATTTGTCAAGAAAAAGGTTATGAAATTGGGTTTAAGAAAGGGTGTTTTGTTTATGACCGGAGCGGTTGGACACCTCTTTTGCGGGTTGTAAGACATAAAAAAGAAGGTAAAAAGATGCTCTGGATAAAAACAGCCGACAGTAAAAGTGTGGTGGTTACTGAAGACCACCCGGTTCTTTTAGAAAACGCTGTGGTAACACCGGCGAAGAAACTGAAACCGGGAGATTTTCTTAGGGTATTAGATAAAATTGTAATTAGACGCGCCGATAATTTTTTAGATTTAACAGCCACACTTTCTCAAAGTCCCCGAACATATCAATTGAACAGGGTAATTGTTGAAAAAAAAGAGGTTGGGACAATTTCGGTAAAAGAAATCAATGGATTAAAAAATAAGGGATATAAAGTGGAAATCCCTAAAGATGCCCGGCTTACTTTTAAGGATGGATTAAACAGATTACACCAAACTTCTTTTGCGCACCCTGTTTTTTGGAAACTCACTCCCAAGTTTTGTTATTTGCTCGGACTATTCATTGCCGAAGGTCATTACGAAAAAGAAGGAGTCAGTTTTACTGTTGATAAAAAGACTGCAGAAATTTTATCCGAAATTTTAAGTTCTCACAATTTTTCAAACAAAATAGTAAAACATGGTGAATGTGTCCGTATTCGTGTTCACAGTATTTTTTTGAGAGATTTGTTTGAGTTTTGTTTCAATTTTGGACAAGGTTCCCGGTACAAAAACCTTCCCGCTGACATTGTGAACTGGCAACCAGAACTTGCTTTTGCACTCCTTTCAGGAATTATTGACGGCGACGGTACGGTAAAGAATTTTGAAGAAAGAATAACTAATACCAGGGTTCTAATCCGAGTTGCCTCACGACGTTTAATTAACCAAATTCAACAATTACTCCTTACTGAAAATATCAAGGGATGTACGAGAATTAACAACAGCGTTGGTTCTGTACGTTATTATAAAGACAAGAAAATTGTTCAGAATTATGAAATTTTTGGTATTGAATTTGGAATTCCTGCTGGGAAAAAATCTCTTTTCCATCTGAGTCAAAAGTTGCATGATTTAAAACCGATTTCTCTCCCGATAGGAACGGGTGGAAAGATTGTTTCCATCAAAGAAATACCCATCCCCGATGAATTTGTCTATGACATTACCACAGGAAGCAGTACCTTTTATTGTAACGGGATTTTAGTCCACAATTGCTCGGGACAGTCGCTGGAATACGTAAAGAAGTTCGGGCTTTCGTTGCCTAACGCGCTTTCCATCGCCAAGCCAGCCAAACACCCGGAAACACTATTAGCGCATATGGTTAAGTTCTCCGCAGCACTACAGGGAAGCTTTGCCGGTGCTATCGGGTGGGATGCGGTCAACTACTTCTTCGCACCTTTCCTGGTTGGAATGTCAGACCGGGAGATTAAACAATTAGCCCAGATGTTAATTTACGAATACAGCCAGCAGGCGGTAGCCCGTGGTGGCCAGGCGATTTTCAGCGACATCAATATCTATTGGGAAATACCCGACCATTTTGTCAAGACTCCGGCGATCGGACCCGGCGGTCAGTACACCGGCAAAACCTATGCGGAATATCAGAAAGAAGCACAGAAGTTTGCCTGGGCTTTATTTGACGTTTACCTCCAGGGTGACGGATTGGGCAGACCTTTCTTCTTCCCTAAACCCCTCTGCCATCTCACCGATAAACTGTTTGCCACAGAAGGTGCGGATAACTATCTCCACCATATCAGCCGGGTAGCCGCTGAAAAAGGCAACACCTACTTTGTCTTTGACCGGGGCAAGACCGCCAAGGTCTCGGAATGCTGCCGGCTCTCCTTTGTGCTGAATTCCAACGACCTTTCCGAAGCGGTTACACCCTGGAAGATGCGTTTCTGTGCTCTGCAAAACGTTACCTTAAACCTTCCCCGGACCGCCTACCGGGCACAGGGCAATGAAGGAAAACTTTTTGCGGAAATGGACCGAATACTGGCTTTGGCGATAAAAGCCCATCAGCAGAAACGAGATTTTATTCACCACCTTCTCTCACTGGGTGACAGAAGCCCTCTGGCTCTGCTCAATATGCGACAGGACGGCGAACCTTACCTGCGGATGCAACGGGTTACCTATCTCATCGGACTATTGGGGCTGAATGAAATGGTCCAGTTCCATTTGGGACAGGAACTGCACGAATCAGAAGAGGCACTTCGTTTAGGCCTAAAAGTTCTTGCCTACCTTAACCTTGCCTGTCAGCGTTACAGCAAGGAATTGGGTATGAAGTTTGTTCTGGAACAGACACCCGCTGAATCCACCGCTTACCGCCTGGCAAAATTGGACCTATCGCACTTTCCGCTGGCTGCCTACAAAGTGGTGAAAGGAAACCAGGACAGCGGCGGAATTTATTATACCAACTCTACTTACTTCAATGTCTCCGCTTCTCTTTCGCCTATTGAAAAAGTGACCCGAGAGGGTCTGATGCATCCCCTGATAGAAGCCGGCGCTCTTTCTCACGTCTGGTTAGGTGAATCCCAGCCGGACCCGAAAACATTGGCAAATTTCGTAAAGAAAACTTTTCTTCATACCCAGAACGCTCAGATTGCTTTCAGTCCGGAGTTTACCACCTGCCTTGACTGCGGCCGGGTCATCCGGGGTCTATCCAAGGAATGTCCTTACTGCAAGGACGCAGTCCTGGAAGGTGTTACTGCTTTATAACCACCATGTCATTCCCGCGTGTGGTAAGCGGGAATCTATCGTCAAACGGAGGTGTCTATGGAACGGCAGGAGTTTGTTAAATATCTTTTGGAATGTCCGGAGGAGTATGGTTTTGAGGAAAAAAGTCTTGATGATAAAGTCGGGGTCCTGGTGGAAAACCGGTTTTATCAGACAAAAACTTTCGTTTCAGACCAGGCGATTACCAGCAACGACCTGACCCGGATTTTGGTTGCTACTCACCAGGGAAGAAATATTGAGCACATCACCCGGGTTACCGGTTATTTCTCTAAAGTGGGTGGCTGGAACAAGGGCAAAGTGGCGGAATTGGTTGACCGTCACCGCACCCCCCTTTCTTAACCGGAGTAACCAATGATTACCATTCAGGATTTTAAAAAATTGGAACTGAAAGTCGGCAAGGTCCTTGAGGTAAACCCCCACCCTTCTGCCGACCGGCTCTACGTTCTGAAGGTTGATTTAGGTAATTCGGACATCAGAGAATTAGTTGCCGGCATCAAACCCTACTATGCGCCGGAGGAACTTACGGGAAAACAGGTTATTATCGTTGCCAACTTAGAGCCAGCCACCATCCGGGGAATCACCAGCAACGGTATGCTCCTGGCAGTCAAAGACGACACCACCCTTGCTATTCTGACCATTGACCGTCCCGTCAAAGAAGGCAGTCCCGTAAGTTAAAATCGTTCAGGTTGATTTCTCCATTCAAACGGAAGGAAAAATCGGAGAAGGGCATCTATTAAAACAATTGAAAAACTGAACTATTACCTATTTTTTGGATTTCCGCGGTGAGGAAATGTAAGTAGTAAAATTAGAGAAAAGAAAATCAAATCTATCCATACATTTAAATCTACCCAAAAGAGGCGGAATATCGTCTCTGGCTAAAAAACCTACCGGAACAGTTCCGGTCCATTCCCCGAGTTTCATTTTCATTTTTTTGAATAAATAAACCCTTTCTGTTCCACCTATGCCCGAAGTTTGAAATACCAAACACTCTTTTTTTAAATCCATACCCAAATCTTCTGCCTTGGAGTAAGGGAAAAGTGTATAGTCAGCACCGGTATCAACAATCATAGTAAATTCTAACCAGCGCTCAAATTTCTTTGACCAGAAATTTACCCGGGTAATTGGCCTACGAATTAAGCCAAATATACGGGAATGTTCTTTTTCGTAGGGGAATTTCATCATTTCAGAAGGATGAGTGTGTCTGCTTTAGGGATATAGGTGAGTGAAGGTGTGGAACGGGGGTGTTTTTTTATTAATTCTTCCAGCATCTTAGAGGCAGTAAGCCCGGTTTTGGCTGCGAATATTCTACCACCAATAATTATAATATGTTTTCCTTTATATTTAGGTTCAGAATAGACTTTTTCGTATAAAATTTTTAAATCGTCTCTTTTTTTCATTGTGGTTAGTATAACATGTAAAAACCTGGAAAATCAAATTTTTGCAAAAATCCTCGGAAAAGCGCATCCCTTGGATTCCTGCTAAATACACGCAGGAATGACAACGTAAGCTGAAGCCTGTGGCTATTACCAGACTGTTTTGTAGATATAGATTTTTGGACATGGTATAATAAAAACAATATGGAGAATAAGGTGGAAGAGAAGGTGTTTTTTAAACCGAATCCCAGGGTGGCCGCGATTCTTTCGTTTGTTTTCACCGGTTTGGGACAGATTTATAACGGTCAAATCAAAAAAGGTCTGACCTTAATGTTTCTGGCCGGGGTGAGTTTAATTATTTTTTTGGTGGGTGCAATCTTCATCGGTCATGCGATAATTACCTTTTTTGGTTCGCTGCCTCTTCTGGTTTGGGGGATAGTGCTTTTTCTGATAGGTTTCATCGGGATAATCATTCTGGGGATTTACAATATTTCGGATGCCTACCAGACGGCGGAAAAAATATGCCAGCAGAAAGAGACGGAGGTGGGACATGGCTAAGGTGCTGATAGTGTATTATTCCCGGAGCGGGAATACGAAGAAGATGGCGGAGATAGTGGCACAGGGAGTAAAAGAAGAGGATGTCAGCGTAAAAGTGAAAGGCGTGGAGGAAACAAATGTAGAAGAAATGCTTGACTACGACGGCATAATCATCGGTTCTCCAACCTATTACGGAACGCTTGCCTGGCAGGTTAAAAAGTTTTTTGACGAAAGCGTAAAATTCCACGGCAGGCTGAACGGAAAGGTCGGCGGTGCGTTCACATCTTCAGCCAATATCGGCGGAGGAAACGAGACAACCATTTTGAGTATTATCCAGGCGCTCCTCATCCACGGAATGGTAGTCCAGGGAAATCCTTCCGGCGACCACTACGGTGCGGTAGCCATTGATGCACCGGATGTCCGGGCAAGAGAGAACTGTTTGGAATTGGGCAGACGGGTCGGTCATCTGGTAAAGAAGATTTCCCATGGTTCATGAGATTAAAATTTTAGGTAAGAACGGACCGGAACTGGTTGAAATCAGCCAACAATACCTTCTGGCTTTAAACCAGAAAGAGATGGAAACGGTCCAGGATTACTTTAGCCGACTGGTCCGCAATCCGAAAGATATTGAACTGGAAACGATTGCCCAAACCTGGTCTGAACATTGTATCCATAAGACCTTCCGCGGAATAATTGCGTACGAAGAAGACGGGAAAAAAGAAGTAATTGATAACCTCCTGAAAGAAACCATTATCCGCGAGACAAAGGAACTTAATAAGACTTATTGCCTTTCGGTATTTGAAGACAACGCCGGCATCGTAGAGTTTACGGAAGGACTGGGTATCGCCTTCAAGGTGGAAACACACAACCACCCTTCGGCTCTGGAACCTTACGGCGGTGCGGAAACCGGAATCGGAGGAGTTATCCGGGACATCCTGGGCGTGGGATTGGGTGCCAAACCAATCCTCAATACCGACATCTTCTGTTTTGGTTCCCTTGATTGCCCTTACGAAAAATTGCCTCCCGGAGTCCTCCATCCGAGAAGGGTTTACAAAGGTGTGGTAAGCGGCGTCCGGGACTACGGAAACCGGATGGGAATCCCTACCGCTAACGGCGCCATCCTCTTTGATGAAGGTTACCTTGCCAATCCCTTAGTCTACTGCGGAACCTTAGGACTAATCCCAAAAGATAAAATTAAGAAAAACGTAAAACCGGGTGATTTAATTCTGGTAATCGGCGGACGGACCGGCCGGGACGGAATCCACGGTGCCACCTTCTCTTCCCTCAACCTTAAAAAAGGGATATCCGCCAGTGTGGTGCAGATTGGCGCACCCATTACCGAAAAGAAGTTTTTAGACGTACTGCTGGTGGCTCGTGACCGCAGACTCTTCCGGAGTATTACCGACTGCGGTGCGGGTGGTCTTTCTTCCGCGGTTGGCGAATTGGGACAAAAGACCGGTGCGGACGTCTACCTGGACAAAGTACCGCTGAAATACGCCGGACTTGACTCCTGGGAGACCTGGATCTCGGAAGCCCAGGAACGGATGGTCCTGGTAGTTCCTCCGAAGAATAAGAAGGTGATTTCGGACCTCTTTGCCTCTGAAGGTGTAGAGGCTACTTTCATCGGTAAGTTTACCGGAAACGGCCGTCTGAGATTATTTGATAAAAAGAAGAAAGTCGGTGACTTAGAAACCTCGTTTCTCCATAAAGGCATACCCAGAGTTTACCGGAAAGCGGTCTATCATACCCCGAAAATATCTGAACCCTCGTTGCCGAACCACATTGACTGCGAAGTGGTTCTGAAAGCCCTTTTAAGTCATCATAATATTGCCAGCAAGGAGAAGGTTATCCGGCAGTATGACCACGAAGTACAGGGACAGACAATCCTTAAGCCTTTTGCTGGTTTTGACGGCCCGTCCGATGCGGTAATTCTGAAACCGCTCCTGACCAAAGGGAACACCGGGATTGTGGTTTCCAACGGTATCAACCTCTACGGAAAGATTGACCCCTACCTCTCAGCCGGTAACGCCATTGACGAAGCCTTACGGAATCTGGTTGCGGTTGGAGGCAATCCGGAAAGAGCCTGTCTTTTAGACAACTTCTGCTGGGGAGACGTTAAGGACCCGGAAATTTTAGGTTCATTGGTCAGGGCATCTCGCGCCTGTTATGACATCGGTAAGGGATTCGGTGTTCCATTTATCTCAGGGAAGGACAGCCTGAATAATTACTTTGTGACCGAAGAAGGAGAACGGATGTCCATTCCTCCGACCCTGCTCATCTCCGGTCTTTCGGTGATTGAAGATATCAGGTACGCGGTATCTATGGATTTGAAAAATAAAGGAAACCTGATTTATCTCTTAGGTATGACCGATGGAAGTGAAATTGGTGGTTCACACTATCTTAAAATATTGAAGAAAAATGGTGGGAAAGCCCCAAATATTGACGTAGAATCAGCCCGAAAGCGAATGTCTACCCTGCACCGGGCAATAATTTCCGGTCTGGTCCTTTCCTGCCATGACCTTTCGGAAGGAGGACTTGGTGTTGCGGTTGCAGAGATGGCGTTCAGCGGTCGGTTGGGTGCAGAAATAGATTTACAGAAATCTGCCTATAATGGTCAACGACGTTCTGACAGGGTACTCTTCTCAGAATCTGCCAGCAGATTTTTGGTTGAGGTGGCACCAGAAAACCAATCTGCTTTTGAAACACTATTTACGAACCAGACAATCAGCCTAATCGGTAAAACAATAAAAGAACCTTTCCTGAAAGTTTCCGGTTTAGATGGTGAGAACGTCCTTGCCGATGATATTATTGCCCTGGGAGAAATCTGGCGGAAGAGCCTACCGTGGTGATAGTCACCCCTCCCCCCTCAGAGGGGGAGCGGGGCACCCACGAAGTGGGTCGGGGTGAGGGGAATTTATTGTTGGGAATCCTTTAGTGGTATAAAAAACCGGACCAGACATAATGATTAATGCTTCCACACCGGGAGTCTCTTCCGCAAGCGTTATCCCCTTCTCCGAGCCTAAAACCGTAAGCGCAGTAGACAAACCATCTGCCAGGAGAGCGGTCGGAGCAATTACCGTCACACCTTCCGGATAATTTCCTTCCAGGGAGCCGGTCTTTGGATTGAGAATATGGCTGTACTGTCTTTTGCCGATTTCAAAATAGCGCTGGTAATTTCCGCTGGTAGAAACGCCCCGGTCCTTAATCAAAACAGCGCCGATAACACCTTCTCCGCGTGGGTTCTGAATTCCAACCTTCCACTTACCCTGATGGGGACCGGCTCCAAAGGCATACAGGTTTCCGCCTAAATTAACGATGCCGGACTTCACACCGTAAGATTTTAGAAGGGAAACCGCCTCATCCACCGCGGCGCCTTTTCCAATCCCGCCCAAATCTATCGCCATCCCTTTTTTTAAGAAATAAACCGTTCCATCTTCTTCTATCTTTAACTTCTGGTAACCAACTAACGAAAGAAGAGGTTTCAAATCAGGAGGTTCCCCGGCTTTTTCGGCTTCTTTCCAGGCTGACATTAAAGGTGCCACGGTAATATCAAAGGCACCGTCTGAGATACGGGAAATCTCCCGGGCATTTTTCAAAAGAGCCCGGGTCGCCGGAGAAGATTTTATCCTGCCTTCCCGGTTCAACCGGGAAATTTCACTCCCCGGCCGGTAGAAAGACCAGAGACTCTCCAGATACCGTATCCGGTTAAAGACTGCGTTGGCGATATTATCAGGATTGGTTCCCGGTGCCGTTATAAAGGTAAGGTCGCAGAAGGTTCCCATAACCAGGCTGGAATAATGCACCGGCTGCTCTTCCCGACTACACGAAGTAAACAGCAAAACAAAGAGAACCAGAATCTGGCACCAGAATAGCGATTTATTCCCCCGGTTATACTTCACAATAGATATTATACTACCTTTCTTTGACGAAGTAATGAAAATATAGTATGCTCTTTAGGAGAATGAAAGAAGCAGGGTTTTATCAGAAAATAGAAGGAAACAGGGTACAATGTACCCTCTGCCCGCACCACTGCGTAATCAGTGAAGAAAAAAGGGGGAGGTGTGGCGTACGGAAGAATCAAAAAGGGATTCTTTATTCCCTGGTCTACGAAAAAGCCTGTGCCTGTAACATCGACCCGATTGAGAAGAAACCTTTTTTTCATTTTTTCCCCGGTTCCACATCTCTTTCCGTATCAACGGTTGGTTGTAACCTCTCCTGCCTCTTCTGCCAGAATAGTGACATTTCCCAGGAGGTAAAAAAAGTTGGTGAGGTATACGGTTTCAGCCTGCCGACTTCAGAGATTGTCCGGCAGGCGAAAACCCACCGCTGTCAGTCGATATCCTATACCTATACCGAACCCACGGTCTTTTTTGAATACGCGTTTGATACTGCGGTCTCAGCCAAAAAGGAAGGCATATATAACAATTTTGTTACCAACGGCTATACGGAAGCAGAACCGATTAAAGCGATTGCGCCGTACCTTGACGCCGCCAACGTGGATTTGAAGAGTTTCCGGGAGGAATATTACCAAAAGTTATGCGGAGGGAAACTGAAACCGGTCCTGGATACCTTGATTCTGATGAAGAGTTCGGGCATCTGGATAGAGGTTACCACTCTGGTCCTGCCGGACCAGAACGACAGCGACCAAGAACTTAAGGATATCGCCCTCTTTATCAAAGAAAATTTAGGCGCAGAAACCCCCTGGCACATCAGCCGGTTCTTTCCGCAGTACCGGATAGGGAACCTTCCTCCGACGCCGCCAGAGACTTTAACCCGAGCCCGGGAGATTGGAATGGAATCCGGTTTAAAGTTCGTCTACTCCGGCAATGTGCCTGGTGACCGGGGTGAAAACACCTACTGCCCAAATTGCGGGAAAATAGTTATCGGCCGTTATGGCTTCACCATCACCGAAAAACACCTCAAAAACAATACCTGTTCCTTTTGTGGTCATTCGTTGGCTGGTCTATTTGCGAGTGAAGGAGATAAAGATGTTATCCAGGGCAAGGCGGGGTGAGACTCTTCCTCTCAGGATGTCCTGCCGTTTACTCAAAACTTCTTCCAGAAGGCTCCGAATTTCCTGGCTGCTCTTTATCCGTTCTACCAGATTTTGAATGACCGCCGGTGTTTCCTCTTTTGTACGCATCCCTTCCTTGAACTCTAACGCCACTTTCAGGTTGTTTACGAGGTTCTCCAAAAATTCTCTCAATTCTGATTCATCATAATTAGCCACTTCCTTTGTTAAACTGAAGATTTCCGAAGGTTCCTGCCAGGAAAGGTTCATCAGCCTTTTGAGTTCGGTAATGTTTGCGGGAGCCATTTCCGGTTCGGGAAGCCTGATTTTGGTAAGCCGGGAAAGGATGGTGGGTAAAAATTCTCGTTCGGTTCGGGCAAGAAGGAGTATAATTGCAGTCTGGGGCGGTTCTTCCAGGGTTTTAAGAAACGCATTGGCAGCCTCCTCCTGAAGTGTCTCTATTTCCAGAACGTATATCCGGTACTTTGCCTGATAAGGGGAAAGGTAAATTTTGGATTTCAGTTGCCGGACCTGTTCAATCTTGAGAAGGCCCATTGAACCTTCCCCTTCAATAAAAAAGAGGTCCGGGTGTTTCTCTTCAATGACTTTCTGGCAAGCCAAACATCTGCCGCAGGGTTCGGACCCCTGTCTACTACCTACAGGGGCAGGCGCAGTCTCTTTTTCGGTGCAGAAGATTGCCTGAACGAAAAACTTGGCTAATCCGCGGCGGGCCTGACTGTCAAGACCGGTGATAAGATAGGCGGGTGCTAAACGCGACATCTGCACCGCTTTCAGCAAAAATTCCCGGGCAGTGCTAATAGTCATAATTGCTATTTTTGGAATGTCATTCCCGTATGCCTGCCCCTGCGTGTAGTAAGCAGGGGTAGTAAACGGGAATCCATTGGATTCCTGCCTAAGACATGCAGGAATGACAGCAGGCGGGAGAAGATTTCGTCAGGGGAACCGTGGGCAGAGATTACTTTGATGCGGGCGGGTTCTTTCTGCGCTAATTTCAGATAGCCTTCCCGGACTTTTTTCTGGAATGACAACCCTAATGATTCTATCCGGTCGGCTTTCTTCACTCTGGCAAGGGCTACCTTTGGTTCAAGGTCAAGAAGGAAGGTCAGGTCAGGCTGGCTGATTTCCCTGACCGCATCCCGGCAGAGTTTTCGTAAAGACCCCAGGGGCAGGCCCCGGCCGGATCCCTGATAAGCAAGGGTGGAATCAGTAAACCGGTCACAGAGTACCACCCTTCCTTTAGTCAGAGCGGGTTTGATTACTGATGTTACTAAAACCCTCCGGCTGGCTAAATAGAGGAATGTTTCGGTCAAAGGGTCTATCTGCTGGTGTCCTTTATATTTGCTCAGCAAGAGCCGCCGAATCTGTTCACCGACCGGAGTACCGCCCGGGTCCTTGGTAGCAATAACGGAAAGACCTTGTTTGAAAAGGTATTTTGCGGTTAGTGCTAATTGGGTACTCTTCCCGGACCCATCAATCCCCTCAAAAGTAATGAATAACCCCTTCACTTTGCCTCCTTCTGCATACCCATTTAATGTCATTCCCGCGTGTAGTAAGCGGGAATCCATTAGATTCCTGCTAAAAGCATGCAGGAATGACAGGACCGGCCTGAGCCCTGTGGATAAGTTGTGGAAAAACCAGCTAAACTCTGTTTAATTTTCACAGATTTCCTGAATAAAAAGGTTATGTAAACCCAAGTCCTGGGCTAATTTTACCATACCGCTGTATTCGGAACTACTGACCCGGCGGTTCAGATGTGGATAACTTACTGCCTTGTGCGCCGGGAAGTACTGCGCCATCAGACTTATGGTTACCTCCGGAGAAACCTCTTTCGCCAGGAAACGCAAGACTTTATCGGTCGTAGAAAGGTTATCCGGCAAAATCAGATGCCGAACAATCAGCCCTTCCCGGGCTGCACCTTTCCGGTCCACCTTCAAAAGACCTGCCTGCCGGAACATCTCCTTGAGGGCAGTTCCGGCAAAAGTGAAATAATTATTAACACCGGAAATCTCCTGACCGGCAATATCATCACCATACTTTAAATCCGGCAAATAAATCGCTACCACCCCTTCTAAAAATTTCAGGGTCTCTACCCTTTCGTAACCGCTGGTGTTATAGACCAGGGGTAAGGTAAGACCTTTTGACTTAGCCAGAAGTAATGCTTCCAGGATTTGAGGGACAAAATGGGTCGGTGTAACGAAGTTGATGTTATGGCAACCGTCATCCTGAAGTTTTAGAAACATTCGGCTCAGTTCTATACTGGTTACTTCCCTGCCCTCCCGGAACTGGCTGATGGGATAGTTCTGGCAAAAGAGGCAACGCAGGGTACAGCCGGAAAAGAAGACGGTTCCGCTGCCGCGGTCACCGGAGATGGGCGGTTCTTCACCAAAGTGGCTGTTGTAACTGGCTACCCTGGCTAAAACTCCTCCTCCGCAGAAGCCACGTTCTCCCTCCGAACGGTTTACCCGGCACTCCCGGGGACAGAGGGTACAGGAGGCAAGAACCTTTTTCGCCTCAGCCACCCGTTGTGCTAATTCCTCATCGGAAATAGGTACAAACGCCATAATCATATTCGCAAGGCTGAAGCCTTGCCCTACAAAATGTAGGGCAAACCTTTAGGTTTGCGTGATGTTAAATT
>CAZVUE010000006.1:0-16886 GCA_964630335.1 uncultured bacterium
GAGCTAAGGTGGCGAAACCTTTATTTTACCCAACATTTGACAAAAACACAAGAGCCGTAGTATACTTTATATGAAAATACATATTTATCATACAAAACATATGGGGAGGAGGAAGGTTGATATGAAAGGGTTTCCTAAAATTTTTGGCATAGTGACGGTGGGTGAACGGGGACAGGTTGTGATTCCTTCTGAAGTCAGAAAATTGCTTAAAATCAAATCCGGGGACAAACTGATAGTTCTCTCCGGCCATTCGGGAGAAAGAAAAATGGTAAAGCTCATACCGGCTGACGAGTTTTCCCAGTTCCTGGGCCGGATGGAGCAGCATATCTCTTCGCTCAAGGAAAAAATTACGGAAAAAACAGGAGGAAAAGATGTCCCGGCGGGTTAAGATGTTTGGCGCAGTCTTCTTTCTTTTGAATACAATCTTGATAAGAGCGGCGGCTGAAGATGTGCTTACCTGGAAAGATTGCCTCCAGGAGGCAAAAGAAAACAATCCCGACCTTGTATCGGCAAAAGAACAGATAAGACAGTCGGAAGCGGATAAAGCGATTACTAAAAGTTCGACGCTACCTCAAATTACCGGGAACCTGAGCGGGGACCGGTCCGGGAACGCCGCCGACACTAATAGTACCTATGCATATTCCGTAAACGCCCAACAATTGTTGTTTGACAATTTTAAAACCTCCAGCGATATTGCGTCTGCCTCCCAGACCCTGGTCGCTTCGCAATACAACTACCTGGTGGTTTCTTCCGATATGCGACTGCAGTTAAGGGAAGCGTTTGCAGAACTTTTAAACGCTCAGGAACTTGTATCCCTGACGGAAGACATCGTAAAAAGGAGGCGACAAAACGTGGAATTGATTAGACTGCGTTATAAGGCAGGCAGAGAACATAGAGGTGCTTTACTTACGGCGGAAGCCGATTTGGCACAGGCGGAATTCGAATCTGCCCAGGCAAAAAGAAACGTCGTTTCATCTCAAAGACAGTTGAGTAAGGCGATGGGCAGAACAGCCTTCACGCCGATAACAGTGAAAGAAGATTTTGCCATAGCCGAAGCCGGGTTAAATTCGGTTGATTTTGAACATTTGGCCGATAACAGCTCTTTGTTAAAGAAACTTATTGCCCAGAAGGAATCGGCCAGATACGCTTTGAAATCCACCAAGGCTGATTTTTACCCCAAAGTTTACCTGGACGCATCAGTAGGCGAGTCTTCCTCCGAGTGGTCTTTTGATGACAACGAATGGTCGGTTGGCTTCAGCGTTTCCCTGCCTCTGTTTGAAGGCGGCAAGAGAAAGGCGGAAATTTCAAAGGCGGTATCCCTTTTGAAGCAGGCGGAAGAGGACGAACGAAGTAGCCGCGACGAGGTTGTTTTCACCCTGGCAAAAACCTGGACGGAACTGCAGGATGCGATAGAAGAATTGTCGGTTCAGGAAAAGTTTTTAAACGCGGTGGAAGAAAGAGCCAAGATATCAAACGCACAATATTCGACCGGACTCATTTCTTTTGATGATTGGGTAATTATTGAGGACAACCTGGTTAAAGCCAAAAAAGATTTATTGACCGTCAAAACCAACGTCTTGACTAAACAGGCTTACTGGTATCAGGCAGAAGGGAGGACCTTAGAATATGAATAAAAAAACAATAAGAGTAGCAGGGGTAATCTTGCTGTTATTGATTATTTTTGCAGGGATTCTTTTATCCAGGCGTGCGGTTAACAACAAAAAAACCGCGGAGATGGAAACAATATATCCTGCGTATGGCAATATTTACGTTTCCGTATCCGCTACAGGTACGGTTTCCCCGCAAAACCGTCTGGAGATAAAGCCGCCCATTGCAGGACGCATTGACAGGATTCTGGTTAAGGAGGGAGAAAGAGTCACGACCGGCCAGGTTCTGGCACTGATGAGTTCGGTAGAGCGGGCCGCCCTTCTTGACGCCGCGCGTCTTAACGATGAAAAAACAGTGCAATACTGGCAGACCGTGTATAACCCCACCCCTTTGCTGGCTCCCATTAACGGGGAAGTAATCGTCAGCACCTTTGAACCGGGGCAAACCGTGGTTTCCGGAGATGCGGTTATCGTGCTTTCCAACCGCCTGATTGTCAAGGTAGAAGTTGATGAGACCGATATCGGTAAGGTAAAAAACAGCCAGGAGGTTATTATCAGTCTGGACGCCTATCCGGAAATAAAGGTAAAAGGAAAGGTCAGCCACATATCTTACGAGTCCCAGGTTGTCAATAACGTGACCACTTATGAAGTGGATGTGATTCCGGCGACCGTTCCCCGGGTTTTTCGTTCGGGGATGAATGCCAACGTGGAGATAATCCAGGAGAAAAAAGAGGGTGTTTTGCTTGTCCCGTTGAAAGCGGTTCAGGAAAATGGCAACGGGAACTCCTTTGTACTAAAGTTGGGAGCGGATCAAAAGACTGTCTGGCAGAAGGTTGAAGCGGGAATTTCCGACGAAAAAAATAAAGAAGTCATTTCGGGTCTGACCCCCGATGATACGGTTATAATCACGACGGAAAAGTATTCGCCTTCCAATAAAAAGCCGGCCGGGGGGAATCCCCTTCTGCCGTTCGGCGGGAGAAGACCAAGATAACCAAAGCCATGATAGAACTGGTCAATATAAACAAAACGTATAAAACCGGTGAAGCAGAAGTGCATGCCCTGTGCGAGGTATCTTTAAAAATTAATTCCGGTGAGTTTGTGGCTATTATGGGAGCGTCCGGGTCCGGAAAATCCACGCTTTTGCATATATTGGGTTTTCTGGACAGAGCGGATTCAGGTTCCTACTTTTTAAACGGGCGGAACGTAAATAGTCTTACGGACGACGAATTTGCCCTGTTAAGAAGCAACCTGGCCAGTTTTGTATTCCAGCAGTTTCATTTGCTCCCGCGGATGACCGCCCTGGAAAACGTGGCTTTGTCTTTGATTTACGGAGGCAAAAAGGAATTCAGAAAAAACGCGGAAGAGAAGATGGAAATGGTCGGTTTAACCCAAAGGGCATCCCACCGGCCAAACCAACTTTCCGGAGGGCAACAGCAGCGGGTTGCCATTGCCCGCACCTTAGTAAGAGAACCGTTGTTCATTTTTGCCGATGAGCCGACCGGCAACCTGGATACGAAAAGCGCCGAGGAAATCACCGAAATTTTTAAAAATCTAAACCGGCAGGAAGGAAAAACGGTCATTCTGGTTACCCATGAAAAGGATATTGCGCAACAGGCCAGCCGTATCATCCTTATGCGCAACGGCAGTATTGTTTCTGACGAACCGAATGACAACCGGCTTCAAAAGTCCGGCACCGTACCGGAGAAAACATCTTCCCTTGGCAGCGTATCCGAACGCGGCACTATGTTCAGCACGGATGAAATTCTGGATAATTTACGCCAGGGTATCAATGCGATTTTTTCCAACAAAATGAGGTCCTTCCTTTCCATGCTGGGAATCCTCATCGGCGTATCCTCGGTAATTGCCATGCTTGCTCTGGGTGAAGGCGCAAAAGAATCTATCTCTACCACGCTGTCTTCTTTAGGCACAAACATCCTGCATATTTCGCCCGGGGCGCAACAGAGGGGTCATTTGTCCTTGGAAGCGGGAGCGGTAACCCGCTTCACCCTGCAGGATGCCGAAGCAATCGCCAAAATACCGCAGGTGAAAAAAGTTTCCCCTCTGGCCAGCGGAAGGGGCCAGGTCGTTTACGGCAACAAAAACTGGAATACGCAAATTCAGGGGGTGGGAGAAAATTACGCGGAAATGCGGGCATTAACGCCTTTTGCCGGGCGGTTTTTTACCGCGGAAGAATCAAAGGGTCGCCAGAAGGTAGCTCTGCTCGGGCTCACCGTAGCAAAGGAGATTTTCGGAGGCAGCGACCCGGTTGGAGAGTTAATCAGGGTAAACCGTATAAATTTCAGAGTAATCGGCGTTCTTCCCGAAAAAGGTTCCGGACCCGGCGGAGACCAGGATGATACGGTTATGATTCCCGTCACGACCGCCATGTACCGGGTTCTGGGAAGAAAATACGTTAATTCCATTGATGCGGAGATAAATGACCTCAGTCTTATGGAAGAGGCAAAAAATTCCATACATAATCTTATCGTCAAGCGCCAGCATCTGGATGTAAACAAACCGGATTCCTTTAATATCCGTAATATGGCTGAAATTCAGGAAGCCCTTAAGAGTATGACGAAAACAATGACCACGCTTTTGGGTTTTATCGCCACGATATCCCTTTTGGTCGGCGGCATAGGGATTATGAACATTATGCTTGTTTCCGTTACCGAACGTACGCGGGAAATAGGTCTGCGCAAGGCGCTGGGCGCGCGCCGAAAAGACATAATGTTCCAGTTTCTTACCGAATCGGTGGTAATGACTCTGCTCGGGGGGATAATAGGGATTGTCTTCGGTATAATTGCCGCGGCGCTGATGTCGGTTTTTGCCGGGTGGACAACGAAGGTTTCGGTTTTTTCCGTGGTACTTGCCGCAGGTTTTTCCATCGCGGTAGGCCTGTGTTTCGGTATCTGGCCCGCACGCAAAGCGGTGCAGATGGACCCGATCGAGGCGTTAAGATACGAGTAGAAATTTCTATGGTTTTTTGGGTATTTTATGCATGAAAATTCAAATATTATTGAAGTATCCGGGCTTACCAAAAGATTTGGAGAATTCATAGCGGTTGATAATGTTTCTTTTGCCGTTTGCCGCGGAGAAACTACCACCATCAGAATGATGACGACTTTGCTTGTTCCTTCCAAAGGCGAAATTCTTCTAAACGGAATTAATCCCCTGGAAAATCAGAATGCGGCAAGAAAATCTTTTGGGATTGTCTTTCATCTTTGGGACAACCGCTCCTTTTCCTTCTGGCTTTGGGTTTTGGTTTCGGCCCGATTTTCCAGCGGGCTAACCAGGGCAATTACATCCAGTTTTTGACCCCCGGCGTTATTGCCATGAGCATTCTTTTTGCGGCTGTTTTTTCGGGAATTGAAATTATCTGGGACAGACAATTCGGTTTTTTGAAGGAAACGTTAGTGGCTCCGGTTTCCAGATTTGAAATTATGCTCGGCAGAACTTTAGGCGGAGCAACCGTAGCCATCTTTCAGGGAATAATTGTTTTTCTTATTTCGCTTCTGGCAGGGTTCCGTCCCCATTCGCTGATGTTTTTGCCGCTGGCTTTTCTTTTTATGCTTCTTATATCTTTGTTTTTTACCGCTTTTGGCACGGCTATCGCCTCAGTCTTAGAGGATATGGAGGGTTTCCACCTGATTATGAATTTTCTGGTAATGCCGATATTCTTTTTATCCGGCGCCCTTTTCCCTTTATCCGGTCTCCCAAAAATAATCAGTATTATTACTGCCATTAACCCGTTGTCTTACGGCGTAGACGGTCTAAGAACCACTCTTTCGGGAACTACTCATTTTGGTTTAGTGACCGACACGGTCGTTTTACTGGTAGGAGTAGGCATTTTGCTTTCCATCGGAAGTTCTCTGTTTTCAAAAATTGAGGTTTAATTACCGTTGTCAACAGACAAAGAAATCCACCGCGGTTGTCTTTTACCATGTCCCTTAAATTTCCGTATGTCCTCCACGCAGGTTTCTACCGGACGATTCTGTCAAGTTTTTTCTGTAAATTGGTATATTTATGCACCCCTCTATTTAATTTAGACAAACAAATATTACCACTCTGCTGGTATCCTATCAAAGGAACACAAAAGAAACTAATTGCGACTGGATGGTGAGGTAGCTAAACCTTATAGAAGTTTGAGAATAGGTATTAGTATATTTTCCGTTCGTTGATTTTAAAGTAATCCGGATAGCGGAATTCAACTTCGAGATTTTTCAGGAATGGAAGGCCCAAAATGCCAAATCCCAACTTGTTTGTATCCTTATCTTCCGAATAATAAGAATCACATCGGAATCCACGTTCGAAAACCACCATATAGGTTATGTGTTTGTAAACCTTTGCCTTACCGCCAAACAGTCCCCTTGTTGTCCTCTCTTCCCCTAATTTCAGGTTGTGTCCCAGATGTTTTGCTATCCAGGCCGGGAAGATACAAAGGTCCGCTCCGGTATCGATTAAACCAAGAAAAGGGCGGCTCTCATCATCCGAAATTAAAACAACGGGTATTATCGGACGTAACACCGTACCTATTTGCTCACCCAGTTCGTTGGTTATGGAACACGGAGAGAATTTGTAGACTCTGGATTTCATAAAATAAGGTAGGTTGAAGACTTACCGGGGACTCTGGTTATGATTGGCTTTTCAACACCAGATGTGGCAGCCTGCCTTTCGGCTTTATCAGGAGTCTTGCCACAACCAACAACTTTGTAGTCGTCTGGTTTTAAAGCTACAAACTTTCCCCGGTATTCTTTGTGCTGGTAAAGGGCAACGTAATCTAACCCTTTCTTCTTGGTCATCATCCACCTCCAAACATACAAATGTTCACTGAAAGCAAGTATATTATACGATATGTATATACCTCCGTCAATTAGGGGTAGTTGAACACCTATTTTTTTGTGCCATGTCACCATCCAAAACGGTATATCTCGTTATAACTTGATTGTATAGGAATTTCCTTTTTAAATCATTGAATATCAAGGGTTTTAGGAAGAACTGTAGGGGCTTGATTCATCAAGCCCGCGGGTCGGATAAATCCGACCCCTACAAGTTCGCACCGAAGGTGCGCTAAGTTCATATAAGTCAGGAATCTGGGGGAGACCGTTGATAGACAACGGATTTGCTTATCTGGTACGGATTTGCAGAAATATGGTATAATATTACGTTTTGTTTTTATGAATTATCTGGCGTTTGATTTGGGCGCAGAGAGCGGCCGGGCAATTCTGGGCATCCTGACGAAGGGCCGGCTGAAGTTAGAGGTTCTGCACCGTTTTACCAACCAGGCGGTTCTCCTTCCGGACGGCCTCCACTGGGATATCCTATACCAGTTCTCCGAGATGAAGAGCGGTCTTTCTCTGTACCGGCAGAAGTTCGGCCGGGAACTGGACGGGGTTTCCTGCGATTCCTGGGGTTGTGATTTTGGACTTCTGGACTCTGCCGACAGCCTGGTCTCCAATCCGTTCCACTACCGGGACCACCGGACCGACGGAGTAATGGAGAAGGCTTTCCGGAAGGTTCCCCCTTACGGAATCTACCAGGAGACCGGTATCCAATTTATGCAAGTCAATACTGTTTATCAGTTATATTCCATGGTTCTGTCCGGTTCACAACTCTTTTCTGTAAGTAAAACCCTTTTGCTGATGGCAGACCTCTTCCACTTTTTTCTTTCCGGTGAAAAGGCGCAGGAATTTACCCTGGCAACCACCACCCAGTTATATAATCCGGTTTCCGGCGGATGGGCAAAACCCCTTTTTGAAAATTTAAATATTCCGTTGGGAATTATGCCGGGAATCGTTCCGCCGGCTACGGTGCTTGGCAATCTGCGGAAAAAAGTGGCTGACGAAGCTGGCTTGCCGGCTATTCCGGTAATCGCCGGCGCCAACCATGATACCGCAGCCGCAGTAGCTGCCTGTCCGGCCCGGAAAGGCGAGCGGTTTGCCTACTTGTCTTCCGGTACCTGGTCGCTTCTGGGTGTGGAGTTGCCCGAACCGTTGATAAGTAAGCCGGCAATGGAAGCCGGTTTTACTAATGAAGGCGGAGTGGCAAAAACGATTCGGTTTCTTCACAACATTACCGGTTTGTGGATTTTGCAGCAGTGCCGGCAGAAATGGCTGAAAGAAAGCGGGGAAAAGGTAGAGTACGGAACGTTGGTGGAATTGGCTGAGTCTGCTCCTTCATTCCTGGCAATTATAAATCCGGATGACCCTTCTTTTTTGGCACCGGATGATATGGAACAGGCGATTGTCAGATTCTGTCAGAAGACAAGACAGAAAGCGCCGAAGGCTAAAGCGGAGTTTGTCCGGGTAATTCTGGAAAGTTTAGCCTTACGCTATAACCAGGTTCTTCAGAATATAAACCGGCTCTTTCCGGACAAGGAAAAAGTGGATGTCCTTTACATTATGGGCGGAGGTTCCCAGAACCGACTCCTGAATCAGTTTACCGCCGATGCGGTTGGTCTTCCGGTGGTGGCCGGTCCGGTGGAAGCAACCGCAGCCGGCAATGTTCTGGCTCAGGCTCTGGCAACCGGTAAACTTGCTTCGTTAGCCGAGGGCAGGGAAATTATTCGAAACTCCTTTTCTCTTACCACCTACGTTCCGAAAGACAGGGATGCCTGGCTGGAAGCATCTGACCGGATGGAAAAAATATGCAAAATTTCCGCAAAAGAGGGATGACCTTTGCCGGTGGGGTACACCCTCCGGAACGGAAGGAAACCGCAGGATTCCCGATTGAAAAAATGCCGGTATCCGGTCAGGTAACCATCCCTTTATCCCAGCATACCGGAACATCCGCTGTTGCGGTGGTAAAACCCGGTGACCTGGTCGTTACCGGCCAGAAGATTGGAGAGAAGACCGGGTTTATCTCCGCCAACGTCCACAGTTCAATTACCGGAAAGGTGTCTGGGATAGAGTCCAGGCTCCATCCTTCGGGTAACCGGGTGGAGACCGTAGTTATTGAGACCTCGGAAAAAGAGGACTTTGCTTTTCTGCCGCCTTTGGACCGGCACACCGTTTCGCCTGAGATCCTGAGGGACCGGGTCGGTGAAGCCGGCCTGGTGGGCTTGGGTGGTGCGGCTTTTCCAAGCGAGGTGAAATTTTCGCCAACCAAACCGGTTGATACGCTAATCATTAACGGTTGTGAATGTGAACCCTGCCTTTCCGCCGACCACCGGGTAATGCTGGAAAGAACCAGGGAAATGGTGGAAGGTGCGGTTATCATCGCCAGAATTCTTAAGGTCAACAGGGTCTATTTCGGCGTGGAAGATAATAAGCCTGATGCCTTCATCGCTTTGAATAATACCATAGTACCTGGTTCCTGGGAAGGATTGGAAATGCAGGCTTTTTCTGTGGAAACCAAGTATCCGCAGGGTGCGGAGAAGAGTTTGATTTGGACCCTTTTACACCGGGAGGTTCCTTCCGGCGGACTTCCGATGGACGTGGGGGTAATCGTTTCCAACGTCGGCACCGCCTTAGCGGTAAAGGAGGCAGTCGTTGACGGTAAGCCGCTTTACGAGAGGGTTATCACCGTAAGCGGTAAGGTCGGGAAACCCGCCAACCTTCTGGTCCGGCTCGGCACTTCTGCCAGAGATATTATCGAATACTGCGGGGGTTTGACCGAAAATGAGGTAGCGGTAGTGATGGGTGGTCCGATGATGGGTCTTCCGCTGCCTTCTTTAGAGTTCCCGGTAATAAAGGGGACCTCCGGAATTACGGTTTTTTCCCGGAAAGAATTGCGTAGTTTTGAGTATGGTCCCTGCTTGAAATGTGGCCGGTGCGTTGATATCTGTCCGTTATATCTGTTACCATACTTTTATGGTCTGTATGCGGAAAAGGGATTTTATCAGGAATGTGGGCCGGCTGGCGTTTTGGATTGTATTGAGTGCGGTGCCTGCACCTATATCTGTCCGGCGCGCAGGCCGATTGTCCAATGGGTCAAATTAGCGAAAGCCAAAATATTCCAGGCAAAGAAGAAGGCGTAACGACAGCCCCAAGGTTCATCGTCAGCGTCGGTCCGCAGGTTGTTGCTCCTCTTACAACCGGCGGGATGATGACCGGAGTTATTTTAGCGCTTCTGCCTGCGGTCGCCTTCTCGGTCTACCTCTTTGGCCGGCACGCCTTATATCTTTACCTCACATGCGGGCTTTCTGCGATGATAGCAGAACTGGTGAGTCAGAAGGTACGCCGGGTCAAGGTTACGATAAATGATAAGAGCGCCCTTTTGACCGGTATTCTTCTGGCGGCGTGTTTACCACCCTCTTTTCCGCTCTGGATGGGTAGTCTGGGTGCGGTCTTTGGTATCGTGGTCGGCAAGGTCTTCTTCGGCGGTCTGGGTTCCAACATCTTCAACCCGGCTCTTTTAGGTAGGGCGTTCCTCTCAGCCGCCTTTCCCAACCAGATGACTACCTGGGTAGCACCGTTCTATTACCGGAATCTGGCAACAACCTCTGTCATTCCTGGCTTGGATGCGATTACTACCGCAACTCCTTTAGGAACAGCCAAGTTCAGCCACACTTTTGTTTCTTACCGCTCGCTATTTCTTGGTACTACCGCCGGGTCTTTAGGTGAGACCTCAGCCCTGTTGTTAATTCTGGGCGGCATCTATATTATCGTGAGAGGTTATGCTGACTGGCGGATTCCGGTCGGTTATATTTTGACCGTTTTCCTCTTTTCCGATATTTCTTATCTGGTCAGACCGGACCGGTTTGCCAATCCCTTGTTCCATCTCCTGGCTGGCGGTCTGATGTTAGGTACTTTATTTATGGCGACTGACCCGGTAACAACACCAATTACCAAAAAAGGCCGCTGGATATTCGGCATCGGTTGCGGAATCCTGACGATGGTTGTCCGGCTCTTTGGCGGTATGCCGGAAGGTGTGGCTTACAGTATCCTTTTTATGAATGCGTTGACTCCTTTGATTAACCGGGGGACAAAACCCCGGATTTTTGGAACAAACAGAGAAAAGTAGCGGTGGCATTTATGCCACGATAAAGACGTGCGATAAATCGTACCGCTACTATGTATGACGTCAAATTTGTATGAAGAACGCAGTTAGAATGGTACTGGTTCTGACCTTAACCGGTCTTATCTCCAGTTTAAGCCTGGGTTTAATCTACCGCCAGGTGGAACCCCGGGTGATGGACCAGCAGGCTAAAGCCACCCGGGAGGCGGTTCTGGCAGTAATTCCTGGTGCGGAAAAGTTTACCGAAAAAAAGGTGGTTACAAAAACCACTTATTACGAAGTGTTCGGTAACGACGGAAAACTGTTAGGTTACGGTTTGCCCGGCTCCGGTGTTGGATACGGCGGGGTGATTCTGGTAATGGTTGGTGTTACCATTGATTTGAAAAAGGCAACCGGCTTGAAAGTCCTGGAGAGTGTGGAGACACCCGGTTTAGGTGGTAAAATTACGAAAAAGGAATTTCAGGATAAGTTTGCCAATCTTATCCTGGAACCAGGGGTAGCGCTGGTCAAGGGCAAGAAGAGTAAAGAGAATGAGGTGGAGGCGATTACCGGTGCCACCATATCTTCCCGGGCAATAGTGAAGATTGTTAACGATACGATTGCTAAATTTAAGCCGATAATCTTACCCTCACCCCACCCTCTCCCCGCCGCGGGAGAGGATTCAAGGTGAGGGGGATGTATTAAATGAGCGAGAAAAGTAGTTTAAGGAGAGATTTTATCTTCGGTCTGTGGCGAAACGTGCCGCCCTTCCGGTTGATGTTAGGACTCTGCGCCTCCCTGGCCGTAACCAGTATGGCGGTTAATAGTTTGGCGATGGCGTTAGCGGTAACCTTTGTCCTGATCGGTTCCAACGTAGTTGTTTCGGCAATCCGGCGTATCGTTCCGGATGAGGTGAGAATCCCGGTCTTTGTCGTGGTTATCGCCACCTTCGTTACGGTCGCTGACCTTTTTTTACGCGGTTGGTTCCCGCCGCTTTCCAAGGTGATGGGTCCTTACGTTCCCTTGATTACCGTTAACTGCATTATCTTAGGGAGAGCCGAAGCCTTTGCTTATAAGAACCCTGTTCCCAACTCTCTGATGGATGCTTTAGGCCACAGTTTGGGGTATCTCTGGGCGATGGTACTGATCGGTTCCATCCGGGAATTGATAGGACACGGTTCCATCTTCGGATTCAGGATTCTGGGGACCTGGTTTGAGCCCTGGGTAATTATGATTCTTCCGCCGGGTGCGTTTCTGACGCTCGGAACGGTCCTGGGATTTTTTAATCTTGTTTCCAAAAAAAGGTAACATTGTCATTCCTGTGTGTAGTAAACAGGAATCCAGGACCTGTCCCTGCATGTCTTAAGCAGGGATTCCCGCTTAATGCCTGCGGGAATGACATCGGAAGGATAACCTCATTTTATGTTTAAGGAAATCCTGACTCTGATTCTCAGTTCCATCCTTATCAACAACTTTGTCTTCGCTTACTTTCTGGGTACCTGTCCGTACCTGGGCGTTACCGACAAACTCAGTTCCAGCCTCAGTTTGGGTGCGGCGACCATCTTTGTGATGACCTTGACCGGACCCATCGTCTGGTATATCAACCACTACCTCCTGGTAAGGTTTGACCTGCTCTTCCTGCAGAACGTTACCTTCATTTTAGTGATTGCGGTGTTAGTCCAGTTGGTGGAGATGTTTATTCGTAAGACCAGCCCGCTCGTTTACCGCACCTTAGGCATATTTTTGCCTTTGATTACGACCAACTGCTGTATTCTCTTTCTGGCTCTTCTGGTGGCGATTCGGGAGTATTCGCTTGTGGAAAGCGTCTTTTTCGGTCTGGGGTCAGGCTTGGGGTTTATGTTGGCGCTGGTAATTATGGCTGGCATCCGGGAGGAATTAGCGGTGGCGGACGTGCCGCCGGAGCTGAAAGGTGCACCGCTTACGTTAATTTTAGCCGGCTTGATTGCCCTCTCTTTTATGGGTTTTGCCGGCCTGCTTTAAGGGGTTGTTCCCTAACATATGTTAGGTTTATCAATTCTAATTCTGGGTGGGCTTTCCTTTGCCTTTGCGGTCTTTCTGGCTTTTGCCGCCCGGCGGTTTAAGATTTCCGAAGACCCGCTGGTGGCTAAAATTGAGGAGATTTTGCCGGGGACTAATTGCGGAGCCTGCGGGTTCGCCGGCTGCCACGCTCTATCAGAATTACTCGCCGGTCGTAAGGCTGAACCCGGCGCTTGTGTGACGGGCGGACCGGAGGCGGCGAAGAAGATTGCCGCCTTATTGGGTGTCACCGCCAACGTCGCGGAACTTCGGGTAGCCTCTATCCACTGTCAGGGTGGGAAGAGTAAAGCCAGGAGCCGGTTTGAATATGTCGGGATAAAAACCTGCCTTTCCAGCCATACTACCGCGGGTGGGCCCAAAGCCTGTTTTTACGGATGTTTAGGTCTTGGAGATTGCGTGCGGGTCTGTCCCTTTAATGCGCTCTCAATGAATAAGGATGACCTGCCGGTAGTTGATGAGAACAAGTGTGTGGCCTGCGGTAAGTGCGTCGCTGTCTGCCCCCGCAAAATCATTACCCTGGTTCCCAGACGGAAGTGGACCTACGTTGGTTGTATTTCTAAGGATAGGGGCAAGGCAGTAAAAGATGTTTGCTCGGTCGGCTGTATCGGCTGCGGGATTTGCGCCAAGGTGACCAAATCCGGCGCCATCACTATGGAGGATAACCTGCCCCGGCTCCAGATAGACAAGGGCTTGGATTTTGAAGAGGCGGTCCAGCGCTGTCCGGCGCACTGCTTTGTAGTTAGGGGCCTTAAATGAAGAGGATTTCGGATTTAGAAAAAATTTATGTTCAGGCGGTATTGAATAACGAATTCCGGACTTCATTAAAGAATCTCTTTACCCAACGATTAGAAAAAAATTTTGCGGAAACCTTCCACCGGAAATTCGCCGTCTCCTTTGCCAACGGTACCGCGACCATGCATACCGCTCTGGTCGCCTTGGGCGTTAGAGCCGGCGAGGAAGTAATTGTACCGCCCCTTACCATGTCCAGCCCGGCTCTCGCTGTTCTCCACAACAGATCCGTTCCGGTATTTGCCGATGTGGATAAGAAAACCTTCAATATCTCTCCAGAATCTATTCTGGAGAATATAACGAAAAAGACCCGGGCAATTATTTCCGTTTCTTTATACGGTCTTTCTCCGGACTACGGACAGATACCAAAAATCTGCCAGGAGAAAAAGATATTCTTAATTGAGGACAATGCCCAGGCATTCTTAAGCAGATACAAAGGGAAGATGGTTGGAGAGTTCGGAGACTTTGCCAGTTTCAGTTTTCAGGCTTCTAAACACCTAACCAGCGGTGAAGGCGGGATGTTGGTTACCGACCGGGAAGAACTGGCTGAGAAAGCCCGGAGGTTTTGCAGTTTAGGCTACGGCGGGATATCCGCGAAAAAGGGCAAGATTACCAGGACCGACATTCAGGACCCGAACTACTCCCGCCATATCTCTTTGGGCTTCAATTACCGTATCTCGGAATTGCAGGCCGCCTGTGTTTTGGGCCAGTTGGAAAGAGCGGAGGAACTGGTGGCGGTAAGGGTAAAGAGCGCCGGACTATTCAGCAAGGCGATTAAGGGAACTGATTGGCTTATTCCTCAGGAAGTACCAAAAGGTTATCAGCACTCCTACTGGGCTTACAGTCTCATTCTTGACGTTCCGGACCCGGAAAAGAAATGGCTTCAATTCCGGGACCTGTTTTTAAAGAACGGCGGTGACGGTATCTACGCCGCCTGGAAGCTGACCTATCAGGAACCCTACTTTTTAAATGAGGTCCAGAACTACCCGGGTATCCGGCAAAGGTATACCAAAAGTTTATGCCCCGATGCGGAGTACCTGCAAAAAAGGATGCTCCAGTTTAAGACCAACTACTGGAAGATATCTGAAGCGGAGAAACAAGCGGAGATACTCCAGAAAACGATTAAAGACTTTAAAACCCGCTACCTATAAGGGGTTCCGGTTTGGTCGTCAAAACGACTTCCCGGAGCCGCTCCATGAAATACCGGTAATTCTCAAAACTGACGTCCGAAAGCACAAAATGGTCCGGACCGGGTATATACCGGCCCCTTTTGATAAAGTGCCGCGCTTTTTCCACCTCCCGGTCTATCGCATCTTTGGAATGTGCCATTACGCTCTTGTTCAAGCCGCCGATCGCTCCGACTTCCGGATGCCTGTCCCTTACCCGGTCAAGGTCATTGCCCGACTGCACCTCAAAAGGATAAAGGGCGGTGACCCCGCTTTCCAGCATAAGACCGGTCAAATTTTCTATTAAACCGTCCGAATCAACCAGGATAATCTCAATGCCGTGTTCTTTGGCAAATTTCGCGATTTTCCTGTAATTCGGTTTCAGAAACTCCCGGAAAATTGTGGGCGATATAATCGAACCGCTGCGGTACGCCATGTCCTCCCAGCATTCTATAAGGTCAAAATCCGCTTCTTCTACCATCTTTGACCATATCCGTATCGCGGTTTCCGTGTATGAGTCCATAATGTCATGCACGAGTTCGGGTTCATCGTAAAAAGCATATGCCAGTTTTTCATCACCCATCATATTTCGGATAAAGCCGTACACACCCCGATGAGTTAACTGAAGTGGATAATCCCGGTTATTGAATCGACGAACATATTCCGGCCATTCCTCCGGGAACCGGCCCGGGTCATCTGCCTGTAGGTGTTCTTTTTTAACTCGTTCCCAATCGGCACGGTTCTTTACCGGCCATTCGATGGTGTGATGCGAAAAATCCGCGCCCTTCTTAATAATTTCCACCGCACCGTATATCCATTTCCTTACTATTGTCAATTCATTCTCTTTGACTATTTCTGGTTCACCTACCCGAGACAAGTCCATATTTACCGGTGCGATCTGCCAGCCTCGGTATTCACCTTCGAATTGGAGAATTTTGTCAATTGCTTGGGAAACACCTGGATATTCTTTTTCCCAATTGGGTACAATAGCGTTGGTACCACCGAATACCTTAATGAAGGGAACCCGGTCGACTTCTTTTCCCGTAAGCGTACGTACGAAACGTTCCCGTGTAGTCATATTAACGTCGTCGGAGATTGTATCTTAGAGACCGTACCCAAGCATATTCAAATGTAAAGAACATACTCTCTCGGTAATGGCATTTTTGTTTATTCTTTTAAATATTTTCTAATTTTGCTTCGAGTTCTGATTTAAAACTTTGATGAGTTTTTTCTCGTAGGGATTTGAAAAATAGGTCGTAACTTTCGGGAGAGAGGAATTTGAAATAATACCGTTGATCCTTCTGCGATTTGTTAATCAAGTCAAAATGGTCTTTGGCGTAATGAAGTTTTGCCTTATTCTCGTTAGAGATGTCGTCATCCATCTTGATTTCTACCACAATAATGTCGCAGTCAACCTTTATGAAAAAGTCGGGGTTGAAACTTCCCTGTTTGGGGTGTTCTCCCTTACGCCAGGAATATTCAATTTTGTAGAAACCTACGTCAAGGGATTTAATCCAGGCGTCTATAGATTTGGCGGTTTGTTCAGCAGTCAATCCTTTAATAAACTTTCGTTCAGGGCCGAAGGAAGCCAGAATTACATTAAGGGGAGTTTTAAAATTGTATTTATTGTCAACTTTTACTAATGCTGATTTTGGCAAACTTTCGTCGTCTTCAAGTTCTTTCAGTAGTTTCCTATCCGCCGTCTCGCCAAGAATTAGAGAATATTCATCCCAGAACACCGAACTGTCGCGGCGAAGCGCTCCCACACCAAAACTATTCCTATTTATCTCTCCGGTACTAATTTTATAGGGTTCTTTTGACTTAGGCACAATTCTTGGGAATATACTGGTCTTTCTTTTAATGACACCGAATGCCTGCAACGTCTTTTGACGATTCTCTTCACTTAGCATACCTGTTTTATCTTCAACTTTTTCTAACGATTGATGCATTATTTTGATAATCTTATCTTTTGGCCATTCTCCGCTGTAATTAGTACCTGCGTCTGAATCAAATACCGACAAACGGTTGAAAACGTCGTTGGCAACCTCGCCCAGCGGATACATTTTATGCACAATGGAATATTCTCTCTTTTCCCTTACCCAAGTTACCGCTGTTTCATATTCAGTTTCTTCTGGAATAACCTTGCCCTGGCTGGAATAGGTAATATAGCCTTTTTTAAGCAGTTCAAACTCGTCTTCTTTCAAGTACTCTTTGCTTTCTTCTATTACCCTGTCATAATTAATCTGGTATAGGTCAAAATTGTAGTCCTCTTTTTTATTTACTGAATAAGAATGGATGCGTTTTTCGATCTCCAGAACTTCATCCACCAAAT
>CAZVUE010000007.1:0-16838 GCA_964630335.1 uncultured bacterium
ATGTCTAAGGCCAAGAGATTAATCGGTTTTGAGCCCCAATATACCCTGGCAGACTCTCTTAAAAGTATTAAAGACTGGATTGACACCGGTGGCCTAAAGAAAGAGAAAAGGATTACTGCTGATGCTTCTTATGGCACCGGCGTTGAGAAAAAAGGAAGTGGGTAGTTTGAAAAAAGAATTTTATGAGGCTGAAGGATAAGGTAGCAATTATAACCGGAGGTGGGACGGGGATAGGCCGTGCCACAGCAATTTTATTTGCTAAGGAAGGTGCTAAAGTGGTGATAGTGGGCAGAAGGCCAGAGCCTCTTAAAGAAACTGTAGAAGCAATTGAGTCAGAAGGTGGAGAATCTCTTTATCTTCCGGTAGATGTTTCAAAGGTAGACGAAGTCCAGGGAATGGTTGAAGAAACCCTGAAAGCATATGGAAAAATTGATATTCTTTATAACAACGCTGCAGTATTTACCGGTGTAGGGAAGACGGTTTTAGATTTGAATGAGGAGGAATGGGACCAGGTAATGGCGGTAAATCTAAAGGGTGTCTTCTTGTGTTCCAAGTACGCGGTTCCCCATATGATAAAGAATGGAGGTGGAGTAATTGTTAATTCCTCCTCTATTTCAGGCCATATAGGCCAGAGAAAGCAAGGTGCGTATAATGCGGCCAAAGGAGGTGTGGAACTTCTTACCAAATGTATGGCTCTTGATTTTGCCGTGTATAATATACGGGTAAATGCGGTCTGCCCTGCCTGGGTAGAGATAGACTTTAATAAGGAGGATATAAAACAGCGCAAAGACGAGATTTTAAGGTTACATCCTATTGGTAGGATAGGCCAACCCAAAGATGTTGCTTATGCGGTTTTATACCTTGCTTCAGATGAATCCTCCTGGGTAACAGGTACATCCTTAATGGTAGACGGGGGGTATACTACGCAGTAGAGCGAAGAGGTAGAAAGCCTGGGTGAAATCTTTTACGGTAGCCACTATAAAGAAGCAAATGATGAGTAGGTGACAAAGTGTATATCAAACTATCTTATAATCTGTCACGAGCTACACCTGTTTATGTGGGGGGACCACCAGTAAAAATCAGGCAGGAATCCAATATAGAACATGGAGATACCTCCAATGTCTTTTGTATTGAAGTTGTCAACCATACCGGTACCCATGTTGATGCCCCAAGGCACTTCAGTGTCAACGGCAAGAAGATCTCAGAGATTGATATTGAGAATTTTTTCTTCCAAAAACCCGTATGCGTTGACCTCCCTAAAAATGAATCTGAATTAATCACCTCAACCGATTTAGAACCTTATGCTCTAGAAATTGCGAAGGCGGATTTTCTATTAATCAAAACAGGATTTGCTAAGTACCGGAATACCGACATGGAAAGATATTGTCATAAGAATCCTGGTTTTTCTGTAGAAGCTGCTCGTTACTTAATTAATAATTTCGGTAACTTACGAGCAATGGGAATGGATACCATTTCGTTTGCTGCAACCCGATATCCTGAGGAAGGGATTGAAGCACACAAGATTTTATTGAATAATCCAGAGAAGCCCTTACTCCTCGTAGAAGACCTAAACCTTGAATTTCCACTCAAAAAAATTAAACGGGTGATGGTCATACCACTCTTCGTTGAAGAATTTGACAGCAGTTTCTGTACCGTAATAGCAGAGATTTAGAATGTCATGAGAGAGAAGGAATAAGGACTGGATAGAAAAATGAAAAAGGATATCCTTACCAAAAGGGAAAGGGTGGAAAGAACTCTGAATTTCCAGCCGGTGGATAGGGTGGCAATCCATGACCAGGTAAGTCAGAACCCGGCGGTAATATCATTTTATACCGGGAAGAAAATAGATGGCTTCAATTATACCCTCCAGGATATTTGTGAGGTAACCAGAAAGACTCTTGATATGTGTTTCCCGCCGGTGGCACCAAGAGGCACAAATAGATGGACTGACGAAGGGGGAACAGTTTATCAGAATGATAACTGGACAACCTGGGTTATTAAATCGCCTGCAATTGATGAAAAAAGACTGAAAGAGATTTATTTAAGGGAAACAGAAAAAATGAAATCAGAAAGTCTGGACTATAAAAAAGAAAGAGAGATTTACCGGAAAAAAATTCTTGATATTCAAGGTTTGTTAGGAGATGATACGGTAATTTGTGATTATCCAAGCGGGGATATTATTTGTAGTTGCTGGAACCACGGACTGATAGAACCTTTCACCTATTTATATTATGAAGAGCCCGAGATTATTTCCGAGTACTTAAAAGCGAAAACGGATCGGGAAATCAAAAAAGTAAAGGCAATTGCTGATATTAATTTATCTCCGGTGATTTTAATCGCTGACGATTTAGCATCAAAAACTGGTCCTGTCTTCAGCCCTGGGTTTTTGAGAAAAGAGTTTTTCCCCCACCTTACCAAATTAGTAGAATCCTGGCATAGCCACGGATTTAAAGTAATTTATCACAGTGACGGCAACTACAAAATTCTTATTGATGATTTTTTAAGATGCGGAGTGGATGGATTTTACTGTCTTGAACCTGCCTGTGGCATGGATATCATTGAACTGAAGAAAAAATATCCGAAAGTAGTGTGGGCAGGGGGATTAGATGGGGTTGATTTGATGGAAAGGGGTACACCGGAAAATGTAAGAAGGGAAGTAAGAAGGCAGATTGAAGAAACAGACGCTTTAAATACCGGCGGACTTTTTCTCGCGACATCCAGTGAAATAAATCCGATGGTAAAAGTGAAGAATTTTAAGGCAATGGTAGAAGAAGCCAGGTCAATCCATAACAGAGAGTTTAGGTATGATTAAAAAAATCTTTCTGGTGCACCACACCCATACGGATATCGGCTATACTGATATCCAGACCAGAGTCTTTGAGGACCATATCGCATTTATAGATAAAGTTCTGGATTATTGCAAAAGGACCGATGGCTATCCGGATGCTTCTAAATTCCGGTGGACCTGCGAGGTTTCCTGGCAGGTAAGACATTATTTTAAAGAGAGACCTGAAAAGATTAAGGAGTTCATCCAGAGGGTGAAAGAAGGCAGAATAGAAATAACCGGACTTTATCTCAATGTTACGGAGTTATGTACCGCCGAGGAACTCATCCGCTCTCTCTATTTTGCCAAGGGATTGGAGAAAGAGTCCGGCATAAGGGTGGTCTCCGCGATGAACTCCGATGTTCCGGGAATTTCCTGGGGCATTCCCCAGATTCTTGCTCGGGCCGGGATAAGGTATTTCTCAATGGCTGGTAATACGATCAGGGCAAAAAAACCAACCATCCCCCAGCCATTCTACTGGGTTTCCCCGGACGGAAGCGGTGTCCTTGTCTGGAACTACGGAAGTTATACCCAGGGATATGAACTGGGACTCGGAGAGAGTTACAAAAAGACCTCAGAGTTATTATCTAAAGAGATAGAAAAACTGGAAAGAAAAGGTTATCCCTATGATGCGTTTTGTGTCAGGGCGGCTTTGGATAACGTGAGTCCGCATCTTGAAGTCTCAAGGATTGTTAAAGAGTGGAATGAAAAACATGTCCTTTCCAAGATGGTTGTCTCTACAAACAAGGGGTTCTTTGAATATATGGAAAGAAAGTACCGACACCAGATTCCTTCCTACCAACTTGCCTGGCCGGACTGGTGGGCTGATGGCAATGCCTCAGCGGCTTACGAAACAGGTCTTTCCCGGGAGACGCAACGAAACCTAAAGATAGCCGAACAACTCTTCGCCTTAGAATCGCTTCACGGAGACTATTATCCTAAGAGGAAGATTGATGAAGTATGGAATAATCTTATGTTCTTTGACGAACATACCTGGGGAGCAGCCTCAACCTATGGACCTGGCTCTCCCATCGTAAAAGGTGGCTGGGCAATTAAATCCTCTTTTATATATAATGCTGCGGTAGAGGCAGAGAGGCTACTAAAGAGGTTCAAGGCCTTATGGGGTATAAACCCAGGCTCTAAAGATTTAAACCTTGAGATAGGCCTGTTGAAAGCAGAGATTGATGGTTTACTTGAAAAAGTCATCGTTTTCAATCCTCTCCCTCAGAAAAGAAGAACCCTTATCTTCTTTACCCTTCCTGAGGAACTTTTGGGAAAGTACCTTGTGGTAAAGGATGGAAAGAAGATTTTTCCAATCCAGATAGAGAAAGTGGAGAGAGACGTTCCCTGGAGAAAAGAGGAGGCCAGGGTTTCATTCGTTGCGTCTATTCCGTCTGCAGGATATAAAACTTTTGAGGTAGTTTCGCAAAAACAAACCCATAAAAACATCTTTATCTTTGGAGCAAATAGCATTGAAAACAGTTTCTACAAAGTTTCTCTTGACCCTGTTACTGGCGGTATGAAGAGTATCTACGACAAAGAACTGAAGAAAGAACTGGTTGACCAAGAAAGCCCCCATGTTCTCAACCAGTGTATCTATGAAGAGGTAGATTCTCCACAAAAAAGAAACCCCTTAGAAAAACGGGAGGTTATTTATAACGCCACAAGCAAGGTCTATGGCGTTACTTCACCAATAAAGGAAGAGAGTAAATTTCTCAGGTTCAGCCCGGTCAGTTCTCAAATAAAGAAAGGGAAAGACGGCCCCCTCATGGCGAGTTTGATTGTCCAGACTAAGGTAAAAAGATGTTACAAAATTATCCAGGAGGTCATTCTTTACCAGAGCCTGAAGAGGATAGACATCATTAATACCCTTTTCAAAGAGGAAACTTTAGACCCGGAGGCAATCTACTACGTTTTTCCCTTTAACTTCAAAAGCCCACAGATAAGGATTGAAACTGCTGGAGCGGTGATGAGGCCGGAGTCTGAACAATTACCCGGTTCAGCAAAAGACTACTATTCTGTCCAGGACTGGCTTACCATCTCAGGCAAGGATTACAGTGTAGTCTGGGTTACCAGAGAGGCGCCTTTAGTTCAGTTTGGGGAGATAAATACGGGTAAATGGCTTGACCGCATTGCCATAAAGAACGGCACGCTCTTCTCCTGGGTAATGAATAATTACTGGTATACTAATTTTAAGGCGAGCCAGGGTGGGAAAACCACGTTTCATTACAGTATTTCAAGTTGCCAGGGGAAGATTAACAACTCCAAAGCCTTCGCCTTTGCTCAGGAATGCAACATCCCTGCTACGGTACTGCCCTTTGACAAAGGCTCAAAAAGAAGTTTACCGGATAGGAAATGCAGTCTTCTATCTTTGAACAAGAAAAATGTCATTCTTTTAGCCTTAAAGATGGCTGAGGATGGAAAAGGAATTGTGGTGAGGCTCCAGGAGATTGATGGAAAGGATACAAAACTTAAAATGAGCCTTCCGTCCCGGATAAAAAAGGTGCACCTGACCGATATTGTGGAAAGGAACCACAGAGTCCTTCCGCTTAAGAATAATTCAGTCAGATTGAAGATGGAAGGGTTTGAAATCTGCACGTTGAGGTTAGTCACCGCGCCGGCTTTCCTGGTTCGAAAATAACGCCCAGGAGGGGAAAATACGAAAGAAAAGTTTTTCGGACATACACGCCGCCCTCGCCGTCAATGTGCGGGCGGATGTCTTTCGCGAAGAGTACCTGGATTATATGATCTTCCGAGAGAACAAGCGTCCGCTGTTTACAGAACTATTTGGACCGCTCATTGGGCTGAAGGAGGAATGGCAAGCCCAGGGCGCGGCCCCGGAAGAGCTGGACTTGTCGGCCTTCCGATACCGGTGTCCGGAGATTGCTTACTTGCCGGTGAATGCCGGATGGTTGAGCGCCCGTCCTGCGGAAGTTCTTCAGGAAACAGACGAATACATCATTGGCCGCGACCAATATGGCCGTTGTGTCAAACTCTGCAAGGGTACCGCCACCCTGCCTTTGCCGCTGGACTATCCGGTCAGGAATATGGCTGACTGGCTCCAAGTGAAACATCAATACGAATTTTCGGAAATCCGCTTACCGAAGGATTGGGTGCGAATTGCGGATGAGTATCTGGCCAGGGGCCACGTGCTTACCTTGAGCATCCCGGGTGGATTTGACGAACCCCGACAGTTGATGGGGGAAGAAGCGCTTTGCATGGCCTACTATGAACAACCCGAGCTCATTCATGACATGCTGGATACGATGGGAGACATGGTGGTCAGAGTCATTAAGCGAATCTCACCGGTCGTGCCGATTGACAATATTTTTGTGCATGAGGACATGGCGGGCAAAAGTGGTTCGCTGGTGGGTCCGCGTCAGGTCTCGGAGTTCATGACGCCATACTACCGCAAGGTCTGGCAGCATGCCCGGGTTGTTGGAGCGCGCTTGTTCTCCCTGGATTCTGACGGTGACATCAATGGCGTCATTCCAGCGCTCCTGGATGCCGGCATTAATGTAGTTTATCCCATGGAACCCGCGGCAAACATGGACATAGTTGTCGTCCGGAGAAAATATGGCACGAGATTAGCTTTCATAGGTGGCATCGACAAGCATGTTCTTCGCCGAAGTAAGGAGGAAATCCTCGTTGAGCTCGAATATAAGATTCCGCCGATGATTGCCAGCGGCGGGTGCATGTTCGGTCTGGACCACCGTATCCCTAACGGCACGCCATTGGAGAATTATCGGTTCTACATTCAGAAAGTCTGGGAGATGATGGATCGCGAGGCAGCCAGGCGAATAGAAACTGCGTAAAGGAGGGGTTATTTGAAATTGTCACTTTTTATCTTCAAACTTCATAATCTAAAAGGGGGTTATTTTGGCAGGTCCAGGCGTATCTTTTTTCGGTAAAGAAGAGAAGAAAGAAGTTTTAGACGTACTTAAAAGCGGGAACCTCTTCCGTTACGGCGACAGCAAAGACCCGAAGTTTAAAGCCAGGGTGTGGGAATTTGAGAAAAAATTTGCAAAGTACAGCGGAGTCAGATATGCCTTAGCGGTAAACAGCGGTACCAGCGCGCTTTTGACCGCACTTTCCGCTCTGGGTGTCGGACCGGGTGACGAGGTAATCGTGCCCGGCTACACCTTTATCGCCTCAATCTCTTCTATCGTCTACGCCCGGGCGATTCCAATCCTCTGCGAGATTGACGAATCGCTCACCGCAGACCCGGCTGACATTGAGCGCCGAATCACTCCGGCCACCAGAGCGATTATGCCGGTCCATATGATAGGCAACCAGTGCGACATGAAAGCGATTATGCGGATTGCCAGAAAACATAAACTTTTGGTAATTGAAGACTGTGCCCAGGCTTGCGGTGCCAGTTACTACGGGGAGAAGGTTGGTTCTATCGGCAACATCGGCATCTTCTCCTTCAACATCTTCAAAACGATTTCCGCCGGCGACGGCGGTGCGGTTACTACTGATAACGAAGACCTCTATCGCCGGTCGTTTGCTTTCCACGACCAGGGACACTCGCCGCTCCGCCAGGGCGTGGAGGTGGGTAAACGGCCCTTCATCGGCCTGGACTTCCGGATGACCGAACTGACCGCTGCGGTCCTTTTGGGCCAGTTACGGAAATTAGACAAGATTGTAAAGATAATGCGCGAAAAGAAAGCCCGATTCAAGGAGAAGATAACCGGCTGCGGGGACTTTGAGTTCCGCAAGATTAACGACCCGGCTGGCGAGTGCGCCACTATTCTTACGGTCATCCTCCCTACCAGAGAGAAGGCGCAGAAGGTCGCCCAGGTACTAAAAACTGGGACGGTTGACCAATCTGGCTGGCACGTCTACAACAATATGGAGCAGATTCTGAACCAACTTACCGTAACTCCGGAGCGGTGTCCCTTTACCTGCCCGTATTACAAGAGTAAGGTAGAGTATAAGAAAGGAATGCTGCCCCGGACCGACGACATTTTAAGCCGGTCCATCAACGTCAGCATTGGCGTTTCCGACCGGGGACTGGGAGCAGGATTCGGTATTACCGCCACTTCTGACGACACAGAAATAGACAAAAAGGCTGAGGAATTTATCAGGGCAACAAAGGGAGGAAAATGAAAAAATTCAGAGTTGCGGTTATCGGAACCGGCTACATCGGCTCCGTACACTGCGAACAGTTGATGCGGCTGCCGAACGTCGTGATTGCCGGAATCGCAGATAAAAACGCCAGACTGGCTTCCGAAGCAGCGCAGCGCTTCGGCACCGGGAAAATATACCGGGATGCCGAAGAAGTTATAGCCGATCACACGATTGACGTAATCCACGACTGCACGCCGAATAACCTCCATTACGAAATCAACAAGCAGGCGCTGGAAGCCGGCAAACAGGTCTTCTCGGAAAAACCGCTGGCCCTCTCCGCAAATGAATCCTCGGAACTGGTGCGACTGGGGGAAAAACACCAGGCGGTCACCGGTATCAATTTCTGCTACCGGTACTACCCGGTGGTCCAGGAGGCAGAGGTTCGGGTGGCCCGGGGTGAAATTGGAACCGTTTACAACATCATGGGCAATTACCTGCAGGACTGGCTTCTCTACCCTACCGATTATTCCTGGCGGCTGGACCCGACGATGGCCGGCGCCTCAAACATCGTGGGTGACCTTGGCAGCCACTGGTGCGACCTGGCCCAGTTTGTCTCCGGATTGAAGATTGTTGAGGTGATGGCGGAACTGAGGACAATTCTGCCGGTCCGAAAACGTCCCAAGAACAAGGAAACCCTGACCTTCTCGGCTGCTTCGGACGTCGAGTACGAAGACGTAAAAATTTCCATGGATGAATACGGCGCCTTACTCCTGCGTTTTGACAACGGCGCTTCCGGAACCTTTACCACTTCGCAGTTGGCGGCCGGCCGGAAGTGCAACATCGACCTCCAGGTCTACGGCTCCAAAGGTTCTCTTGCCTGGAACCACGAGCGTTCCGCGGAACTCTGGTTCGGCCGCCGCGACGAACCCAACCAGGTCTTCTTTGAATCTCCCAACCTGCAGTCAGCGGAAACCAGACGTTTCGCCCGGCTTCCTTCCGGTCACCCGATGGGTTACATGGACGCGATTTTAAACCTCTTCCGGGACTTTTATAAAGCAATTGAACTGAAGGAAGAAGGCAAAAAACCGGATTTCCGGCACCCGGATTTTCAGGCCGGACACGAAGAGATGCTCATCCTGGAGACGGCAATCCGTTCCCGGCAGAGCGGCGCCTGGGCAAAGGTGGAAAAAACCTAATAACTGTTGAACGAAAGGGTATTATGACTTCAAAAGAAAGACTATTACGCGCTTGGAACGGAGAGCTGGTTGACCACGTGCCCCTGACCACCTGGTCTTTTGGTTTTAAACCACCGGCATACCTGACATGGGAAAATAATGGTCGCCAGGTCGAATACTGGTATTCCAAGCGGTTGGAGCATATCCATACCTTACCACAGTCCTGGGATTTAGAAGATGATTTTAAAAGGGTCCTTGCCTGGCAGTCGCTTGGGGTTGATGATATCCTGGATGTCTCTGTACCCTGGAGTATCTCTCTAGAAGTTACATGGAAAGATTCTATAATTCCTTCTGGTGGAAATGAGCCATACCCGGTAATGGTGCGGGAATACCAGACTCCTTCTGGACCTTTGCGCCATGCGGTCCGCAAAACCGGCGAAGACCCGGGTTCCGGTTGGGTTATTCAGCCTGAGCATGTACCCTTATTTGAAGATTACAATATACCCAGGGCGGTAGAGCATGCGATGAGTAAACCAGAAGATGTACCGACGATTAAATATCTTTATCAACCACCGGATAAAGAAGCATCTGCTTGGTTTACCAAGCGAATGGAAAACGTAAAGGCTTTCGCTGATGAACATAACGTTGCGGTCCAGGCCTGGTCAGCCTTTGGAATGGATGCGGTCGTCTGGCTAACCGGAACCGAGGGTGCGGTTATGTTAGCCCTGGATAACCCTAAGGCTTTTGGAAAGTTAGTTGATATTATTGCCGGGACTGATTTAGCGCGAACGCAATTGGCGGCGGCAACAGATGGCGTGGATATGGTGGTGGAACGCGGCTGGTACTCCTCCACGGACTTCTGGTCACCGAAGTTATTTGAGCAGTTTGTTTATCCCCACATTACGGAACTGGCGTCTTGTGCCCACAGATATGGCAAGAAGTTTGGCTATGCGATGACCACCGGAGTCGAGACGCTGGGGCCGCGGCTATCTGACGCAGGTGTAGACGTCCTTTACTTTGTGGACCCGGTCCAGGACAGGATAAGATTGGAGAGAGCCAGGGAACTCTTTTCGGACCGTCTGACGATGGTTGGCGGTACCAATGCTCTTTCGCTATCTTCCGGAAATCCACAAAGGATAAGAGAGGAAGTAAGACGAGCGCTCGATATCCTGGGACTGACCAACCGTTTCATCCTCCATCCGGTGGACGCAATCTTCCCGGACACTCCCTGGGAAGGTGTAGAGATAATGATTGGAGCCTGGAAAGAGTTCAGATGAATAGACCATGAAGATAGGATATTTTAGTTACAGTGCCATAGGGGCTGATGCGGTCTCTTTGCTTCCGAAATTGGCTGAGTTTGGATACAAAACGGTGGAGTTAGCCACCTGGGAAGAGGAACCATTTTCTCCCGAATTGCTTGGTACCGGTGGCAGCCGCAAACTTAAGAGAGAGTTGGACACTTCCGGGCTATCGGTCTCTGCCCTGGCTTGTCATACTACATTCGTGTATTCTGAGGTTGCCAAAAAACAAGAACGGATTGACTGGTTTCGGCGCCGGGCTGAATTGGCCGCGGAATTAGAGACTGATATTTTGACGACCGCTACCGGACCGGTACCGGAAAACCTGTCGGCAGTTACATCGTGGGACCAATTAGTAGAGGTGACCGGTGCCATTCTTGACGCAATAGAGAACTTCGGTATGCGTCTGGCAATAGAAGTTCATGCCCATCCCGGAGAGTGGACCGGCCATCTGGTTGATATCCTTCGTCTACTGGATGCCCATCCCGGCAAGAGCCGGCTGGGTGTCAATTTAGATTGTTCCCATTTCATCGTTAATGGCGACGGCTGGAAGCAAGCCGCGACCGTTTTGATTCCGCGGACCATCCATGTACACCTTAAAGGGATGAAAGGAAAGGAATTTACCAATTGTGGTGATAGCGACGACGATTTTCCCGCTCAAGGTTTAATAGCCATGTTACAGTCCGCCGGTTATACCGGTGCAATTAGTGTTGAAAATATACCCGCCAAAAACTGGAGCAAAAAGGCGATGGTGTCAGCCCGATATCTTAAGGGAATCATTTCGGAGAATAGATAAATGAAGGTGTCTCTTTTCAGTCAGAGTCTATTCGCTTTTGACCTTTCCAGAGCAATTACTGCCACGGCTGAAATCGGATTTTCCACAATAGAACTTGCTTGTATAAACCCGCACTTTGACCTGGAAACAGCCCGTAAAAATCCGGAAGAGGTTGCTGGTCAGATTGAGCAGGCAGGGCTGACCGTTTCAGCCTTGTCGTTATTTAATACGTTTACCGAGCCAGGGCTGCTTGACGAACAGGTTGAATCAGCGATAACCTATATCCGTCTGGCTCCCTTGTTCAGAACAAAGATACTCAAGTTGACACCGGGGCCACCCGGTTCAGCCGAGGCTACCGAAGAACACTGGCAATCTTTTATCAATGCTCTGAACAGACTGATACCGCTCGCCCGGGAGAAGGGTGTCAGGCTTGCGGTGGAGACCCACATGCGACAACTGACCGATACCTTGGCTTCATCGCAAAGACTGATGGAGATGACGCCGGCTGATACCGTGGGAATGACCGTGGACTTTTCGAACTTAGCATTCGCTGGTGAAAAGATGACGGAGGTAATCGGTGTCCTTAAGAGCCGGATGTATCACACCCATATCAAAAATGGGTATATTGATTCACAGGGGGAGTGGCATTTTCAAAGGCTTGATCAAGGATTGGTTAATTATCCGGAAGTATTAAAACTGCTTTGTGATGCAGGCTACGCCGGATTTCTTTCCATTGAGTGTTTGAGCCAGCAGGCAACTGAGGCACCGGTTGAAACAGCCCGTAAGGATTTGGAAATCCTCAAAGACTATATTAGCCAACTGAACTACAAACAGGGAGAAAGATGAAGAGCAAAAAATTGGTTGCCGGGATTGATAAACCAATTTCAGAATTGGTATTAGGAACCGCGTGGTATTCACTCAAAGAGAAGAATCAGTGGTTTGATTTGATGGATGACTTCGTAGGGTACGGAGGGACCACGATTGACACTGCTCGTTGTTACGGTGAAAGCGAAGAGGTAATTGAACAATGGATGGAAAGGCGCTTGAATCGGGATCGGATTGTTATTATCACCAAGGGCGGCCTTTCCGAAGAAGACGGAACGCGGCTGGCGGTGGAGGGAATTGCGGCAAAGATTAAGAAAGACATTACCGCAAGTCTTCAGTACCTCCAAACGGATTATATTGACTTGTATTTTTTACACCGTGACACGGCGTCGATTCCCGTAAGTGAGATTGTTGACTCTTTAAACGCGGAGTTGGAGCGCGGTCGCATCCACGCCTTTGGCGGTTCAAACTGGGAACTCCGCCGGGTAGACGAGGCAAACGAGTATGCGTATAAATACGGCATGACCGGGTTTGCCGTAGTTAGTAATAACCTGAGCCTGGCAGTCCCTACCGGTCCTTTTTATGCTGGTTTAGTATCAACTGATAAGATGGATAGAGAGTGGTATTTAAAGACCGGGATGCCACTCTTTGCCTGGTCGTCACAAGCGCGGGGATTTTTCACCGGCCGTTTTAGCCCTGATATGCGTAACGATGCAGAGGCAACCCAGGATGAGTTTACCAAAAATATGGTCCGGGTCTACTGTACCGGTGATAATTTTGAGCGGATGCGCAGAGCCAAAGAACTTGGCGAAAAAAAAGGCGGGTACACCGCGGTACAAGTAGCCTTGGCCTGGGTCATCCATCAGACCTTTACGGTACTGCCGTTAGTGGGTCCACTTACCAAGGAAGAGATGAAATCGTGCCTGGATGCTCTTTCAATTCAACTGACCGCATCAGAAATCAGATGGCTGAACTTAGAGACCTTAGGTTAAATAGTGAAATGAAGCAGAATAGATCCAAAGTCGGACTTCTACTCCTCACCGGCGAGTGGTTCAGCCAGATAGGTGCCAGCAAAGGGCTTTACCGGAACCTGCCGCAGCAGATAAAGGCAGACGGCCAGCGGATTGCCCAAGCTCTATCTGAGAGTCTGGAGATTATTAACCCGGGGGTAGTAGATTCTCCGGCTCGGGTTTCCGAAGCGGTTGCGGTTTTTAAAAAGGCAAAGGTTGATTGCCTGCTTGTCTGTTACCTGATGTGGGGAGAGGACTATCTTTTTTTAGACTTTCTCAAAAAATTTCCGCACACGCCGATTCTTCTGTGGTGCTATACTCCGGTTGCCCGGATACCGAAAAACCTGAATATGGCAGAACTCTTCCGGCGGAGCGGGCCGGTAGCCACGGTTCAGGCAAGCGGGCCATTAAAAAGGTTAGAGCGGAAGTTCGGCTTCGTCTTTGGTTCGCTGGAAAACCGGGAGACAATTAGAACTATCATCAATTACGGTTATACGGCAAAATTGGCTTCTAACCTGAAGAAGTCTAAAATTGGACTTTTGCCCGGTCTCTGTCGGGCGATGTCCGGTACCTTTGTAGACGAATCCCGGCTTAAGAAAGAGGTTGGTCCTCAAGTTGAACATATCTCAGTCCGGCAGTATGCCAGACTTACGGAAACCATTCCGAAAAAGAAGATTAAAGAGTATATAAAAGAACTGAAAGTTCATTACCGTATTTGTGGTGTTTCTGATGCGGCTTTATTTAAGGCGGCTAAGGCTTCCTTAGGTCTGCTTGAAGTGGTAAATAAATTTCAACTGGATTGTCTGGCTTTACAGGATTTAGACGAAGAACTTCACAGGGTGATGGGCCTACGGCCCTGCCTTTCGGTACCATCCCTTTTTGAAAAGACAGTGGTCAGTATGGAAGGAGATGTCGGCGCTGCTGTGGCGCTTTTTATCTTAAAGAGACTAACCGGAAAACCCGTTATGTATACGGAAATCTTTACCTTTAACGAAAAGAAAAATGTTATTCTGGCTGGTCATGCCGGTATGATGGATACTCGATTGGCAGACAGTCCAGAAGAGGTGAGAATTGTACCGGATTACGAATACTGCGAGGTAGAACCGGAGACCGCCAGTATGCTCTTTCGGGCAAAAGGAGGTAAGGTAACTCTTTTGAGTATCTTTTGTGACACAGAGAAATTTAAGTTTGTCATCACTTCCGGCGAAGCAATAGAAGGCAAGCAGATTCTGGAAGGTTCCCCCCATATTTTAGTCAAACTGAAGGTTCCTTTAAAAGAGTTTTTTACCCAAATTGTAAGGACCGGTATAACCCAGCACTGGGCAATCGTTCACGATGAGGTCACTAAGGAATTAATAGACTTAGCCGAAATCTTAAACGTGGATTGCCTGGTAGTTAAATAGCCCAAAAACCAGCGCCTTATCCGCTATCCCCTGCCAGCAAGTGTTCCAGTTTACTCCGGACACTTACCCGGAGACGACGGTCAGAAATCCTGCCCACCCAACCAAACGCTTTTGCTTTTTTGAACCCTTCCGGAAAGGTTAGTTCCGGGAAGGAAGCAAACCTCCGGCCCTTTCGGCTGGCGATATATAGACAATCTACCAGCGCCTTCTCTGCTTCCGCGATTAAAAACCCTCCTTTACCCTGGTACCAATCAAATCCGCCGAAAAATGAGGGTGTAATCTGATGGATGGAATAGACTCCAACGGGTGTTCGGATAACCTGAGAGTGAGCGGTCGAAGCCAGGGTGATAACCTGGGGAATCTGCGAAACCATTCCGTGAAGATGTAATGCGCTTACAAAAGAGAGATAGGTCCGGTGACGGGACAACAAAAAATTAATCACAACCAAAGGGCTAAATTGAGGACTATGAATATCAGCCCACAGTCCTTTCTTAATCTGCGTAACCATCTCTTCTCGAGCCAACCGTTTCAATGACTGGCTAACGGAAGAAAAGGAATGGGCAGAAACAGCGCTCAGTTCCCTGGCTGTGAATACCGGCCGGTCCAGAATCCTTATCGCTTTTAATAGAGATACCCTACTCATATTCTTTCAACAGGTTTTCTAAGAATGCCGAGGTTCGTAGTCTTATTTCATCCCAAAAGGTCTCCGAACTCCAAGCCGGCTGGTCTTCTTCGGGAAGATAGTCTACCACGGTATCCCGGTACTGGCTGTAAGTGAGGGAAAGAATGTTTTTATTCGCCACCGCAACCTTTTCCCGTGGGGTACCCTTTATCGCCTTTGTATCTTCAACACGGTTATGGAGAATGAAAAGGTCAAAAAGGTCCCGCGCCTGGATTTCCTTACGGTCCGCCAGGGCCCTGATTTTCTGCAGGGCTGCGGTCTCTAAACTATAGTGAGGAACAATCAGTGGAGCAGACTTATAGAAGCGGGTGACCGCTGGTATCACCATCTCTACTTTTGTCCCCGGCTCAAACCCCCTTCGGGAAAATTCAATCTTGGTAAAGAGGTCTTCCCCGTCCGTGGTGATAAGATGTACTTTGAACCGCTGTACGGTTTGGGTCTGCTTCGCTTTACCCAAATCAGGGGGGATAATCTCTCCGATATTGAACGGTCTTAAAATTGTATTCAGGGTAGGCGACTGAATTATTGCCATCACCTTATCTTTTAAAGCGCTTACGGTGATTCCCTTGACGTCAATATCCAGGTCTTCGGAGTAACGTATGCTACCAAAGAAAAAACGGAGATTAGTTCCTCCCTTAAGGACATAACACTCCGGTTTCAGGGTGCGGTTCAAGTCACGAAGAAACTCTAAATGAAATATCTCCCTTTGCTGCAGTGAGTCTATCATATTATGTATTATAATTCATAAATACATAAATTGCAAGCCATAATTAGTTTAATGGGTTTGACGGTGGCGGGGAGACAGGGTAAAATAGTCACGATGGGGCGATACGTAGGACAACGGCTTTTACACCTTATTCCCCTTATCTTCGGGATGACCTTCATCTCCTTTCTGATTCTCCATCTGGCACCGGGTGACTACTTCACCAAGATGTCCTTAGACCCGCAGATTTCCCCCCAGACCCTGCAGATGATGCGGAAAGAGTTCGGTCTGGACCAGAACCTGGTCATCCAGTATTTTAAATGGCTCAAAAACCTGTTTACCCTTAACTTGGGGGTCTCTTTTGTTTACCATATCCCGGTAATAGACTTACTACGGCAAAGGTTAGCCAATACCTTGCTCCTTTCTTTTACCACCCTTGTCTTAACCTATCTGTTCAGTGTCCCGTTGGGGGTTCTGGCTGCGGTCAGGGCCAACCGGCTCCCGGACAAAATTATCTCCGCAGCCGCCTTTGCCAGTATCTCCTTCCCTTCTTTCTTTTTAGCCTTATTATTTTTAGTCTTTGCGGCGCGAACCGGCCTATTTCCCTTGGGCGGCACCGAGAGCCTATTCGCAGAGAATTTTCCTTTGGGCTTGCGTCTGGCAGATAGGCTCTGGCACTTAAGCCTGCCCGCCCTGGTTTTAACCCTCACCGGGTTTGGCGGGCTGTTACGGGTTACCCGGGCAAACTTTCTGGAAAACCTCTCCGCTCCGTTTGTGACCGCGTTACGGGGTAAGGGCCTTCCGGAAGGAAAGGTCCACCGCCATGTCTTCCGGAACAGCCTTAACCCTCTGATTACGCTCTTCGGATACGAACTTTCCGGACTCATCTCCGGAGTGGCGCTGGTGGAAATTATTTTATCCTGGCCCGGGCTGGGGCAGTTATTGTTGACCGCGGTGATGAGTCAGGACCTTTATGTGGTAATGGCGTCGCTCTTCTTTGGCGGTATTCTTTTAGTAATTGGGAACCTGGTCGCGGATATTCTCTTGGCTTTCAACGACCCGCGCATCCG